>DASRVI010000481.1:0-2072 GCA_035655135.1 Acidobacteriota bacterium
ATACCTGGGATTGAAAAAAGAGGGACACCGTATTAAATTCCTCACTGAAACAAAAATAGCTTTAGGGGAAAAAATAAGGTAAATAGGTAAGACGGTACTGTATTTTACAGTATTTTAAGGCAGGCTTTGAGAGAGGTTCGCCAATGAGGGATCTCCAGGCCGTAGGTTTTTTTGATTTTGGCTTTGTTTAAAACACTGTAAGCCGGTCTTTTGGCTGGAGTGGGATACTGATGGGTCTCAATAGGATATAGGCGGCAGTCCAAACCCGCGATTTCCACAATGGCTTGAGCAAGGTCATACCAACTAGCCACACCTTCGTTGCTGTAGTGAAAGATACCGGGCACAAAATCCTTAAAACTCAGGATGCTCAAAACAGCTCCGGCTAAATCACGGGCATAGGTAGGAGTTCCGATCTGGTCAAACACCACGTTCAGAGAATCCCTTTCTCCAGCCAGCTTGAGCATGGTTTTCACAAAATTGTTCCCGTAAGATGAATAAAGCCAGGAGGTCCTCAGGATGACCACCTTTTCTGCCTCTTTGAGCACCGCATTTTCACCTGCCCACTTGGTTTTGCCGTACACGGAGAGAGGATGGGGCATATCCTCTTCTCTATAAGGAGTGAATGATTTTCCGTCAAACACAAAATCAGTGGATAGGTGGATCAATGGAGCCTTGTGTTTTTTGGAAATCACAGCTATATTCTCAGCTGCTTTATGATTGATGAGCTCAGCTTGATCCTTTTCCTCCTCTGCTCTATCCACGGCTGTGTAAGCGGCGCAGTTGATGATCATGTCGAATTTTCGGGAGGAAAAAAAAGCTTCAATTTGCTCCATGGAAGTGATATCCAGCTCTTCAATATCTGTGAATTCGAAATCAAAGTCATGAAACTGAGACAAATGCTGGATTTCGCTCCCCAACTGACCTTTGGCGCCAGTGACTAGGATATTTTTAGAAGTCTTCAATTTATCTGTCTTTATAATACTTGGAATAAAACTCTTTAAAATCTTTGGATTTCTGTTTTATTTTTTCCCACCATTCTCTGTGGTCTTTATACCAGTTCACAGTGGTCTCTAAGGCTTCATCAAAGTCAACGGACGGCTTCCAGCCCAAATCATGGATCTTCTCACAGTCCAGAGCATAGCGCTGGTCATGACCCAATCTGTCTTTGACAAAAGTGATCAAGCTTCTAGGCTTTCCCAGAGTGTCCACAATCCGCTCTGCCACCTGGATATTGGGGACCTCATTGTTGGCGCCGATGTTGTAGGCTTCGCCCATCTTTCCCCTTCTCATCACCACATCAATGGCGCGGCAGTTGTCTTCCACATAAAGCCAGTCCCGAACATTGGACCCTTTTCCGTACAGAGGCAGAGGCTTATCGTCCATGGCATTGGTGGTGAAAAGAGGGATGAATTTTTCCGGGTACTGAAAAGGGCCAAAATTATTGCTGGGCCTCACAATGATGACGGGCAGTTGGTAGGTGACCCAATAAGAATGAGCCAGCCTGTCTGCGCCTACTTTGCTGGCTGCATAGGGAGATGAAGGACACATGGGATCTTGTTCGCTGAAAAAACCTTGATCCCGGCTTCCATACACTTCATCTGTGGACACATGCACAAAAAATTCCACATCTGAATCTTTGACCGCATCCAGCAGGGTGAAAGTCCCGAAAACATCGGTCATAATAAACTCACCCGCGCTCATTATAGAGCGGTCCACATGGGTTTCTGCGGCAAAATGAACCACCCCGTCCACCCTGTTTATGACTTCTTTCACCACCTCCCGGTTCTGGATATCAGCTTTCACAAACTCATATCTGGGATCATCCTCTATATCTTTGAGATTATCCAAATTGCCGGCATAAGTGAGCTTATCCAGGTTGATGAGGCGGCAGTCAGGGTATTTTTCAAGCAAAAAGTGAATGAAATTGCTGCCGATAAAACCGGCTCCTCCGGTCACCAGGAGGGTTTTTCCGTTGATCTTCCGATTCTCAGCCATCTTTTCTTCTCCAGTCGAAGGGAATGTCGTTTTTATGGGGGTCTAAGCGGTGTTCGTCCGGTTTTTCATAATTGTAC
>DASRVI010000482.1:0-8360 GCA_035655135.1 Acidobacteriota bacterium
CTTATTGTAATTCTGCATAAAGAGTTTCTCATCTTTTGTCTTTAATCTGGCACCTTCTCCTCTGACTGTTTCTGAAATCAGAAAAGCATCCGCATCTCTATGAAACAAGGAAGTAGGGTGGAATTGTATGTATTCCATATTGACTATTCTGGCTCCTGCTCTATATGCCATGGCATAACCATCCCCAATGGCTGACTTAGGATTTGAAGTGTAAAGATACACTGAACCACAGCCTCCAGTAGCCAGTATAGTATAAGGAGCCAAAACTGTTTTTACTCTTCTTGACTGATTATCCAATATATAAGCGCCTATACATTGAGGTTCTAAATAATAATAACTTGGATTTTTGGCATGATGGGGAATGCTCAACAGATCAACAGCCGTATGATCGGCAAGAAAGGTCACATTAGAGTAAGATTTCAATTTGTCTATAAAATTCTCTTCGATGGTCTTTCCTGTGGTGTCCTGGACATGAAGGATCCGTCTGCGGGAATGGGCAGCTTCTTGAGCGTAATCCAATTCATCTGGAGACGTTCTGTTAAAGGGAATATTCAACTCTTTTATGAGTATCTCATCCACCCGCTTTTTACCCTCATTGGTCAGGACTTTGACAGCTTTTTTGTTGTTGATCCCATCACCGGTTTCTATGATATCCTGCATTAATAACTCAGGATTGTCATCTTTTCCTAAGGAAACAATCCCTCCTTGAGCATAATAAGTGTTGGTTTCTACAAGTTCTTTATTTTTGGATATAATGATAACCCTTAATCCGCTTTTGGCTGCTTCGAGAGCTGCACTTGACCCCGCAATCCCGCATCCTATGATAAGGACATCGGTTTCTACGATTTCTTCTCTGATATTATTTTTCATCTTTCTCTTTTTTATAAAAAATCAAGACTGATATCTAAAGACTTATAAGAATGGGTCAAGCTTCCTACAGAGATAAAATCCACTCCCAAACCAGCCACTTCACTCAAGTTGTCAAGGTTGATATTTCCAGATACCTCAAGAGGAACTTTTCCTTTAACCAATGTGACAGCTCTGCGTATCTCCTGAGGAGTCATGTTGTCAAGCATAATGATATCAGCTCCATACTGAATGGCTTCTTTGACTTCATCCAAACAAGTCGTTTCCACTTCTATTTTGATTTTATCTCCTACAGATTGCCTGGCTCTTTGTATGGATTCTTTAATGCTGCCTACCAGTTGGAGGTGGTTGTCCTTGATCAAAATCATCTCTGAAAGATTCAAACGGTGATTGACTCCTCCTCCCATCCTCACCGCGTATTTTTCGAGCATCCTTAAACAGGGTGTTGTTTTCCGGGTATCCAGGAGCTTGGTCTTTGTTCCTTTTAACACATTGGTGCATTTCTTGGTCAAAGTGGCTATTCCTGATAATCTTTGTATAAAATTTAAGGCCAGTCTTTCTCCTTTAAGAATAGAAATAGAACTTCCTTTTATTTGAGCCAGTCTATGGTTCTTATTAAACTCTTGGCCGTCTTTTATTATTTTTTTAAACTCCACTGCATGGTCAATCTTTTTAAAAACACTTTCCGCTATTTCTATTCCCGCTAAAACTCCTTTTTCCCTGGATATCATATGAGCTTCAGATACTGATTTAGAGTCAATAATGGATTCTGAAGTTATATCACCCTCAGGCATATCTTCCATAAGGGCTGCCTCTATGATTTCATCTATATCCATAATATCCATAAAACCACCTATTTTATAATACACCTGGATTATTCACGAGTCAAAATTGCTGCGTCATTGCGAGCGAACGTTAGTGAGCGCGGCAATCTCATATGGATACGACGAACAATGAGATTACCACGTCGCTTCGCTCCTCGTAATGACATTAGGTGTGGTCTTTCACTGCGAATGCCTTGTAACGAAGCAGATGCAGTAAGATTGGCTCGCCTCATTGGTAAAAAAATAGCGATTAAAATTAAAAATAATAACAAGAAAAATGTTCAGATAATGGTTCTTGAAAAAATCTTGCATATCGCTGAAATGAAATCAATAATGAAAACATCGCTATTTTTTTATGAATAGTTCAGGTACATTGAAATTTGATAATATAACAGGTGAAAAAAAAGTTCAAATTACTTTCAATTTCTTATATCATACTAACATATAAAAATGAAAAAAAAGAAAGTCGTCTCTTTCATGCTTTCAGCGCTTGTTTCCATGGGACTTCTTCTTTTTTTATTCAGTAAGATTGATTTCAGTAATCTTGTGCAGACTTTTCAAAATATCTTTGTTCCTGCCCTTATAGGATTTATGATTTTATCACTCATGGGAAGTGGTTTAAGAGCCTGGAGATATAAATGGCTCCTTCTACCTCAAAAAATCAGCTGGAAAAATATATTTCTGGTCACCTTTATCCGTAACCTTTTCGTTGATTTTTTCCCTGCTAGAATTGGGTCCCTCTCATATATTTACATCTTAAACAGAAAACTCAAATACAGTTTCGAAGCTTCAAGTTCAACTTTTGTTATTGCCTTTTTATTCGATTTTCTCACTTTAAGCCCTATTTTAATCATGGCTGTATTCTTTGTTGGATTGGGAACCACCATTTTGTCCGGTCCTCTGATGATCTTTCTATCTATCCTCTTTTTTCTAGCCTTTTATGTCATCCTATGGAAAACAATTCCCCTCTCTAATCTCCTTTTGAAAATATATATCTCTCTGCTGAAAATAACCAAGCTGAGAAAGAAAAAATGGGCTGATCTTTCTATAAAGAAAGTGGAATCCAGTATAAAAAGCCTCAACCAAATAAAAAACAGAAATATTTATTGGCCTATTTTCTTGTTATCCCTGTTTATTCGTCTGGCTAAATATTCTTCACTCTATTTGCTGCTGTTTTCTCTTCTTCAAAGTCATGGAATACCACTCAACATCATGAATTTCTTTAAAACTGTTTTAGGAATCACAGGAGCTGAGATGAGTTCAGCTCTCCCTATCAAAGGAATCGGAGGATTCGGAACCTGGGAATCTGCCTGGGTCCTCACCAGCAAACTCATGAACTTTGACACCAGTTTGGCAATTATCTCTGGAATAGGCATTCATCTAATAAGCAATCTGTTTGAATATCTACTTGGAATCATCAGCCTTCTTGTCCTCTACTCCCCTTTATACAAAGCTAAAAAAAATAAGTAAACATATCCATAGCAGTGAAGATGGGAAGTGTGCGGGATTAGGCATCCACCTAAAAAAAGCATTGCTATAAATCTGCTTTTTTATTAAAATAGCACCATAAACAATTTCCTTTTAAAATCCGTAAAAAGGCTTGGGTTTTTATATTATAGAGTATTATCTCTTTTCCAAAAAAACTCATTTGGGAGTAAAAAATGGTAAAAAGAAGTGCGGAAGCAGACGCAAGGCGAAAAAAATATTTATCAAACTTACTCAAGAAAGATCCCAAAGAAATTAAATTTTGCGTGATGGCCGCAGGTCATGGAGGATTAGCCATGGCCGGGCACTTAGGCATAATGGGATTTAAAGTAAATCTTTATAACAGAGGAAAAAATAAAATTCTTCCTGTTAAAGAAAGAGGAAGCATTAAAGTTGAAGGTGAGGTCAATGGAATCGGTAAAATAAACATTGCTTCCAATAAAATAAAAGAATGTTTAGAGGGAGTGGATGTCATTATGGTGGCTGTTCCTGCTATTGGGCATCGATTTATGGCTGAAACCTGCGCTCCTTATTTAAAAGAAAACCAAATAGTGGTGCTCAACCCCGGACGGACTCTAGGCTCACTGGAATTTTTTCAGGTGCTTAAAGAAAAAGGCCTTAAAACAGTTCCTTTTATTGCCGAAGCCCAAACCTTTATTTATGCTTCCAGAGCCATCGGACCAGCTCATGCCAAAATTTTTGGAGTAAAAAATGCCGTTCCTTTAGCCACTCTCCCTGCTTATTGGATCCCAGGAGTGGTGAAAGTCCTTAACATCGCATATCCCCAATTTGTAGCTGGAGACAATATCTTTAAAACAAGTTTTAATAATATTGGGGCCGTGTTCCATCCCGCTCTCACTGTTCTCAATGCAGCCTGGATAGAGGAAACCCATGGCGACTTTGAATATTATATTCAGGGAGCCAGTGAATCTGTAGCCAAAGTCTTAGAAGCCATTGATAATGAACGACTCCAAGTGGCCGCAGCTCTTGGCATCAAAGCCATGAGCGCTAAAAATTGGCTTTATACGGCTTACAGTGCCACAGGGAAAAATCTCTATGAAGCCATTCATGATAATCCAGGTTATATGGGAATCAAAGCTCCTGATAGACTCCATCATCGATACATCGATGAAGATGTGCCCATGAGTTTGGTCACCCTTTCTTCTTTGGGAAAAATGCTGAAGGTAAAAACTCCCACCATAGACTTGGTCATCCACTGTGCCTCCATCATGAGGGGAATCGATTTTTGGGCAAAAGGCCGTACTGTTGAACAATTGGGGCTTAAAGGAAAAACCATCAAAGAAATCCGCATGTTTGCGGTTAGCGGAGAACTATAAAAAAAATTAAAACCCATTGAAGTGAAGTACTTCTTTGAGTTTTCTCTTTGGAACATGCAGACGCCCGTTTTGATCCTTCCAGTATTCTATAGATTCCTTCATATCTTCTGCCACAGGTTTTTCAGCAGGATAGCCTAGAGCCAATACGGAATCAATTAAATAATGGTCCGGTATTTTTAATAGTTTCTTTACCTTTTCTCTTTCTACGGATAAAAGCCAGCAGCTGGCAATTTTTTCTTCCCAAGCCGTAAGAATCATGTTCTCAATAGCTGCTCCAGCATCCCACTCATAATCAGTGCTCTTTATTCTCTTGTTCACTAAGGTCACTATATAAGCCACTGGCTCTTTCCCTGCCTTAGGATTTCCTCTTGGAGCAATATAGGCAGCCCATTTCAAGCATGGAAAAATTTGTTGGCAGATATTCTTTTTATGAACAACCATAAATTCCAATGGTTGAGCATTGGCTGCAGAGGGAGCTAATCTTGCTGCATTGATCATTTTTTTGAGAATGCTCCTATGGATAGGCTTTTGTTTAAACTGTCGAACCGTTCTTCTTGAAATAATAAGGTCATAAAAGCTCATCAAAGGTTTCCTCCTTGTTTTTTATTTTAATATGTATGTTTTATGTTTTCAAACTTCAATACAAAAAAGTAAGTATCTCTAAATCCATTATGAGGATAAGGCAGGGGATTCCTCATCCCACGCCTTTATCCTCATTAAATCAACATCTACCACGTAGATAGAGATGTTTCTCATAAAAAAATACACTCTTGACTTTTTTCAGAATAAATTAGTTAATAAGGTTAGTAAAAGGAAAAACGGTGAACAATAAAGTTGATGATCCTTCTCAGACCCCTTCCAAGAAAACTGAGCAGAACATAGATAAAAAGCAACTCAATGAAATCAAGGATATCATCAATCACTTTGAAAAAACATTCTCCCAGATGAAAATATTCTCATCTGACCATGAAAACGTGGAATCATTCATTGACCTTCTTCATGACAGATTATCAAAATATTTGGAAAAATATTGGAAACTTGAAATCGGGATTGAAGAATTTTCTTTTACTTACCAAGGATTTCCTTTTTATAAGGAAGAGCAATTATCTAAAAGCCTTCCTTTTCTTTTCTACAAAGACGGGATCAAGATGCTGTTTTTTTACCAAGGATTGACTAGAGAAGAGCTCAAAGATTTTCTAGAGATTATGAGGATGGACGCCTCCCTTCCTCCTGAAGAAAGTGATATTGTTATATCTTTATGGGAAAAAGATTTCGCTAACATCCGCTACTTTGCACCTGATGATTATTTAGAAACCAAAATAGGAATTGGAATGAAGATCCCTGAATACAAAATCGATAAAGATAAACTTTTTTCAGGAAAAATCACATTAAGACCCGAAGACAAATCAGCTCTAGAAAAAAAAGATAAAACAATCCAAAATAATTCTCAAAAAATTTTCAAAGAAAGGATGGGGACAGAAAAAGCTCTGCTCTCAAAATCAGAAGAAGAACTGCTTAAGAACATGCTTCAAGATCATAGAAGAGAATCAGAAACGAAACAGTATAAAACCCTTTTGCTTGATATTCTTTATTTGGAAAAACGACCAGAAAAAGTGAACTCTCTCATAAATCAAGTGATTCAATATGTTAACCAACAGATAAATATTGGAAATTTTAAAATAGCTCTCTCCGTATATGAGGAAGTCTCTAAGCTCAGAGACTATCTCTCTGAAACAGACTCACCTAGAAAAAAAATAATCCAAGAATTTTTTGATTCCCCAAAAATAGAAGTCACTCTTTCTCAAATTGAGGAAATACTCCATAAAGAACCTATTTATGAATTTGATGTTTTTCTTAAATATCTCTCTTTTATGGGGCCCAAATCCATCCCTATTTTAAGCTATCTTTATGATCATGTAGAAAAACCAGAACAAAAAGATAAGATCATAACCACCCTAAAACTGGTAGGAAAAGAAAATTTTTCTGAACTCATAAAAATAGCTCGTGATGAAAGACCTGATTTGACTTTAAAAATCATTTCTATTCTCCGTGATTCTAAGGAAGAAAGAGCGATCAATCATCTTGCTAGTTTTCTCAGCTTTGGGAACAAAAAAGTCCTCTATGCTGCCATAAAAGCCATAGGAAATTTTAAAGATCCTAATGCCAACAAAATTCTCTTTTCGTTGTTTTCTCATGAAGATCCTGAGATAAGAACCTTGGCTGCAGAGAATATCTATATGACCGATAAAGAACCTGTATTTGAAAAAATACTTCAAGAGGTTAAGGAAAAGAAGTTTAAGAAAAAAAGCAAAAAACAAAAGGAAGCTCTTTTACTAGCCTTAGCCAGATCCCAGTCAAAAAAAGCGTTTGAAATTTTGGAAAACATCATAAAAAAAGTGGGGTTTTTTTCAGGTTCCAAAAAAGTTGAATCTGCCTTAAGTGCGCTGAATGCCCTTGAAAAAGGAGGGGGACTCACTGGACATGAAATAATAAAAAATATGATTCATGCCCGCAACAGAAAAATAAGAAAAAAGTGCCAAGAGTTAGAAAAGAATTTATCCCAGAATATCAAAAAGGAAAGCTCCTATGACAAATTCTAAATTCGAATCCAAGGAACCAAGCCTTCCCTCAGAAAAAGACAGCCCTAAACTCATTAAAGAAGGACTTAGGATCGCTTTTCGACTCAACAGAGCTTTTAGGACCTCTATTATTTATGAATCAAACAATTATATATATTTAAGACAGGTCAACTTACTGTATAACCAGATCAAAGCTGCCTTAAAATCATACGGAAAAGCCCTTCTCACACTCAAGCAGAATTCACTGGAATTTAATCACAGAAAACTAAAATTCAGCTTTTCTGATTATCATATTTTTAAATTTATCCAAGATGAATTCAAAAAAAAGGACATTGGTGAACTGAGCTTTCTTCCTGGATTAAAAAAAGAAGAATTAAACGGTTTTATCATCCTTTTATCAAAAAAAGGGTATGACACCAAAGATCCATATAAGGATTTTATTTCTGAGATAAAGAAAAAAAACATCAATAATATCATTGTAGAAAAGATCCCTTTTTACGAAAAATCAAAGAAAAAAAATAGAGACGCTAAAAAAGTTTTCTTTCTTGGAATAACCCATCTAAAAGAAATTTTTCAAAGAGTTGATAAACCTCAGGATAAAGTCTCTCTTCTCACCACCAAAAGGCTTATGCAGTCTATATTCAATCACATTTCTGGCAACGAATCTTTTGTGCATGGATTGACCAACATTAAAAATTTTGACGAATACACCCTCAACCATTCCGTGAATGTATGCATTCTAGCTATATCCTTAGGAAAAAAACTCGGGCTTGACCGAAATGAGCTGGTGGACCTTGGTTTAGCTGCCTTTTTTCATGACTTTGGAAAACTGGATATTCCAAAAAAAATTTTAGTTAAGCCAGGAAAGCTGGACAACCGTGAAAGAGAAACCATCGAAAAACACACTTTTTATGGAGCGGTCAGGCTAATTGACCTTAAGCAAAAAACTCATCTCCCCTTGGAAGCTCTGAATGTTGCTTTAGAACATCATGAATCAGAAGGGAAAGATGGATACCCTCACCTGGTTAAAAAAAGGGCCATAGACCTGTTCAGTAAAATTGTTAAAATTGTGGATGTTTTTGATGCCATGACCACTACCCGACCCTATCGAAAACATAATTTTACAAAAGAAGAAACTTTGTCCTATATGTTGGAGAAAGGAAAAGAGGATTTTGATCCTACAATCCTCAAAGTCTTCAGTGATATGATAGGGATTTGTCCTATTGGTTCATTAGTCCTGATGGATAGCGGGGAAATAGGGGTTGTTT
>DASRVI010000483.1:0-4866 GCA_035655135.1 Acidobacteriota bacterium
TGCAGAAAATGTGCAGCCAGTACCATGGGTGTTTCTTGTTTCTATTCTTCCTGATTTAAAATAGCTAAATGTTTTTCCATCGAACAAGATATCAACAGATTCCTCCTTATTATGAAGATGACCTCCTTTGAGAAGCACAAATTCGGGTCCTTTTCCATGGATAACCTTTGCTGCTTTCTTGGCATTTTCCATATTTTCTATTTGAAGGCCGCTGATTAGTTCCGCCTCATACACATTGGGAGTGACAATAAAAGCCACAGGCAGAAGATTATTCACCAAAGAAAGTTCTGCGTTTTTCTGTAGAAGACGGTCCCCACTTTTAGCCATCATGACCGGATCCACCACCAATTGTTTTATCCTGTATTTTTTAATCCGGTCTGCTATGATCTCTATTATTTTTTTACTGGAAACCATTCCTGTTTTTACACTGTTCACTCCCATATCTTCCATCACCGCGTCAATCTGTTTGCCTATGATTTCAGCAGGAAGGTCATGAACAGCCCGGACACCGAGGGTGTTCTGTGCGGTTATAGAGGTTAAGACCGACATGCCGAAAACATTAAAAGAATGAAATGTTTTCAAATCAGCCTGGATTCCGGCTCCTCCTCCTGAATCCGAACCCGCGATAGTAAGAGCTTTTCCTTCGTAATTCATTATAAATACCTTTAAATTTTATTTAATCCAGTGATAGTTCCATAAAGCAATTAATATTATAGTTGAATCCAAATAAGTTTTAAAGAAATGATGTGAAGTAAACTCCATTACGGTCTTAGATTTGCTTCCCTTTGGAAGTTTGATTTTGACCTAATAGGCAATTAATTTTATTATATCGCCTTAGTTAAGGAGGACAAATGGCAAAAATATATTTGGATGAATATGTTCCTGAAGTATGGGAATTATATCTTAAACAAGCTGAAGAAGCTGTGAAAGATGGAGCCTTATCAAAAAAGATAAAAGAAATCATAGCGGCTGGAGTTGCGATTGCTTCCCACTGTGAACCCTGTGTCAAACTGCATATCCGGAGGGCCATAAAAGCAGGGGCCAGTGCTGAGGAAATTTCAGAGATGGTTGGTGTTGTTGTAATGCTGTGCGGAGGCGTTGCAGAGATATGGGCAAGGAGGATCATTGAAAGAGAGTTGAAATCTCTAAGAGAAGATTAAAGGCCAATCTATTCCTGGAAATGTGTTTTTAGGGATTGTTGAGAAGCTTTTTTTTAGAATATTAGCAGCAGGATCTAAATAGAAATTAAGCCTTGATGGTGTTGACTTGGAGTTTACTGAGGAGTAAAATAATTCGTCATGAAAAATATGAGTAAAGTCATAGAAGTTACTGATAATAATTTTGAAGAAGAGGTATTAGATTCTGTTATTCCTGTAGAGGTGGATTTTTGGGCTCCATGGTGTGCTCCCTGTAATGTAATTTCCCCTATATATGAGAATCTGGCAGAAGAATACAAAGATTTCAAATTCTGCAAGATGAATGTGGACGAAAATAAGCAAACCGCTATGAAATATAGAATTATGAGCATACCCATGCAGATATTTTTCGTTAACGGTGAAAAGGTGGATGAAATTCTAGGCGCGGTTCCGGAGCAAATCATTCGTTCAAAAGTTGAGGAAGTGTTTAACAACTATCCTGTTGATGAATTAGGAAGATTCAAGAAAATTTTAACACCATGGATTGAACATAACAAAAAATATGTCAGTAAATTAAGGGAATGGGATGAGAAATACAAAAACATGGGAGACAAAGCCGTTTACAACAGCATACTACAGACAGCACAGAAGATAGAAAATTCGAACAAGAAGTTGTCTCAACTACTCAATGAATTTTTAAAAAAGATATAAAGCAGAATCTGTTATTTTTTATTTATACCTCTTATTTCCTTCTATGTATGGATGTGTATTCATTGATTTGAATTTTAAGCCTGGATTATTCATGAGTCGAGGTTGCTGCAGATGCAGTGAGATCGGCTTGCCTAAATGGTAAAAAAATGGCGATTAAAATAAAAAATACAGGAAAAATGTTCAAGTCAATGTTCTTGAAAAAAAATTGTACATCGCAGAAAATAAAATAATAATGAAAACATCGCCATTTTTTTATGAATAGGTCAGGTTAGTGATTAAAGGAGATAAAAATGAAGCAAGGGGATATCATGGTGATCGGAGCAGGCCCGGCTGGTCTCAGTGTTTGTTTTTATGCTGATTATTACGGATTGAATACCATAATTTTCGAAGAAAAAAATTTAGGGGGAGAGGCTGCGGAAATTCCTTTTGTTGACAATTACCCAGGTTGTAACCAGAGAATGACAGGAAAAGAACTGACTGATCAAATGATTCAAAAATGTGAAAAAAACAGAGGAGAGATACATCAGTTTGAAAAAGTGATGGAAATAGATATTAAAGGAAATCAAAAGATGGTTAAAACAGAGAAAGGTGAATATTTAAGCGAATATTTAGTCATTGCCTCCGGAACACATCCTCGAGTCCTTGAAGTACCGGGGGAGAGTCAGTTTAAGGGAAGAGGAGTGAGTTATTGTGCTGTATGTGATGGAGCCTTTTTTAAAAACAAGCGTGTGGTGGTGGTGGGAGGAAATAGTCGAGCCGCAGAAGTCGCTGTTTTTCTTTCTGGTATAGCATCCGATACAAAACTAATTTGTTATCAAAATAAATTGTGTTCAGAGAAAATCCTTATCAATAGTCTTGATAAACATAATGTCAAAGTCATAGAAGGAATGGAGCTGAAGGAAATCAAAGGGGAAGTTAGTGTCAAGAGCATTGTATTATTTGATGAAGAAACTCAAAGCACCAAAGAAATAGAGGCTGATGGGGTATTTTTTCAAATGGAATGGATTCCAAACAGTCAGATAGCCAAACAAGCAGGTATAAAATTAGATGATGAAGGGTATATCATGGTTGATGAAAAGAACAGAACAAATATCAAGAATGTGTATGCCGTTGGAGATGTGACTGACTGCTCGGTTAAGCTTGTTTCCACAGCCGTATCACATGCGGCGGCTGCTGTTTTGGATATCATAGAGCAGAGTAATCAAACTTCATAAAAAATGCCTGCTGAGAAAGAAAAACGAATCGGAGTTTTTATCTGCCACTGCGGGAAAAATATCGCAGGGGGTTTGAATATAAAAGATTTGGTTGAACATTCAAAGCAAATAAAGGGGGTATCCTTTGTTGCTGAGAATAGATTCTCTTGTTCTGAAGATGGACAGGTAGATATCCAGGAGGCTATTGGTGAGCAGCAATTGGATAGAGTCATTGTTGCGGCATGTTCTCCTTCTCTGCATCTTATGACTTTTCAAAGATGTGGGGAAAAAGCAGGGATAGAACCTCAATTTGTGGATTTGATTGATATTAGAAAGTGGACTATGCACGGAAGCCCACAGAAAATAAGCCCTGAGGGAGCGTTCGAAAAATCAAAAAGTCTTATAGAGCTCGCTGTAAAAAGGATGAGGCTGAAGCGGCTTATTCCTATGGCTGAAATAAAAGCAGAACAATCGATTTTGGTGATAGGAGGAGGAGTTGCTGGTCTGGAAGCTGGGTTGGATTTAGCGGACAAAGGATATAAAGTTTATATGGTGGAGAGACTCCCTACTATCGGGGGGAAAATGGCTTTGCTTTATAAGGTCTTTCCTACCAATGACTGCGCTCCTTGTATCCTGGCGCCAAAAACAGCATACGCAAACATACACCCTAATATCACCTTACTAACAAATTCAGAAGTAAAGAGTGTGTCTGGTCATATAGGGAGTTTTAGTGTCAATATCCTTCAGAATCCCAGGTATATTGATGCAGATAAATGCACTGGATGCGGGGAGTGTGTTGAAAAATGTCCGGTTAAGGTAAGAGATGAAGTGTTTTCAGCCGGGTTAGGAGAAAGAAAAGCCATTTATATTCCTTATGAACAGTCCATTCCCAAAAAAGCAGTTATTGATGCCTCAAGCTGTCTTTATTTTCAAAAGGGAGTCTGTAAGTTGTGCGAAAAGCAGTGCCCTACGGAGGCCATTAATTTCAGTCAGAAACCAAGCTCAGTGGAGATAAAAGTGGGTGCGATCATTGCAGCAACTGGCTTTGATGAATACGATCCTTCAGCTAAAATTGAATATGGATATGGGCGATATGACAATGTCATTACCCAATTTCAGCTGGCGAGGCTTTTAGATATAGATGGTCCAACCAAAGGTCAACTTTTAAGACCCAGTGATGGGAAAGAACCAAAAAAAATTGTGATGATTCAATGTGTGGGTTCCCGAGATGAGAAAGCCAATCCTTATTGTTCCAATATTTGTTGTATGTATGCTTTAAAGCATGCTCAGATCATTAAGGAGATGGTTTTACCCAAAGCCGAGATCTTTATTTGTTTTATAGATATGAGGACTGTGGGAAAAGGCTTTGAAGAATATTATAGAAGAACCAGAGAATTGGGAGTTCATTTTATTCGGGCAAGACCGAGTGAGATCGTTCAGAACAGGGAAACAAAAAATCTTTATATGAAAGTAGAAGATCCTGATATCGGGAGGCTTCTAAAACTAGATGCTGATTTAGTTGTTTTGTCCTGCGCTACGGTTCCTTCGTCAGGCACTAAAGAACTTTCTAAGATCTTAGGCATTAACCTGGATGAAAATGGTTTTTTTAAAGAAATGCATCCGAAACTGCGGCCGGTAGAAACCAATGTCCGCGGGATTTATGTATGCGGTTCTGCTCAGGGCCCCAAAGACATTCCTGACTCAATTGTTCAAGCCAAGGCAGCCGCTTCTTGTGCGGACAGTGAATTAAGGAAAGGCAAATTAAGACTTCCTGAGTTGGTAGTCAAGGCAAGTCAATTAAACAAAGGAGATTGATAGAAAATGGG
>DASRVI010000484.1:0-5733 GCA_035655135.1 Acidobacteriota bacterium
TTAAATAAATAGGAAACCAGTTCATTTGACCTGTCAACAGCCAGGTAATACTGAATAAGATCATTGGTCCCAATACTTATATAATCCACTTCCTTGACGAGACTGTCAGAAACAGCTGCAGCGGCAGGGACTTCAATCATAATCCCCAGCTGCACCTTTTCATCAAATTTATATTTTTGGTCATTTAATTCCTCTTTGGTCTCTTCAATAATCAGCTTGGCTTCTTCTATTTCTTCAATACCTGTTATCATGGGAAGCATAATACGGACATTTTTATTTAGAGCGCTCGCTCGTAATATGGCCCTAAGCTGGGTTTTAAAATGCCCTCTTTCCCTTAATGATAACCGAAAGCCTCGAAGGCCGAGAGCCGGATTTGGCTCTTTCTCCACATTCATCTGGGGCAAATTCTTTTCTCCTCCGATATCAACCGTCCTTATATACACAGGGGTCTCTCCTGCGTTTTTTGCAATTTCAGAGTAAACCTTAAAGTGGTCTTCTTCAGAGGGCAAATCTTTACTCTGGAAAAAAATAAATTCAGTCCTGAAAAGCCCAATTCCTTCGGCACCCATTGAAAAAGCAAGATCGACTTCATCCGGAAGTTCAATATTGGCCAAGGGAAAGAATCTGACCTCGTCCAAGGTCTTGGATTTCAGCTTTGCTGTTTTCTTTAGTTCTTTAACATAAGTACGGTATTTTTTTTGTTTGCTTTCAAATTCTCTTCTTATGGCAAAGGGAGGATTTACGATCACTTCTCCGTTGGTGCCATCCACTATGAGTGTGTCTCCGTCTTTGACTTTCCGTGTGACTTGACTCAATCCCATAACAGCCGGAATATTCAAAGACCTTGCCAAAATAGCGGTATGAGATGTAGTGCCTCCTATATCAAGCGCTACAGCAAGAACATTCCCCTGACTCAATTTTGAAGCTGCCTCTGAAGGAAGCAGGTCATGAGCCACTAATATTTTCTCTTTTCCGTCGTCTTTTTTTACCTCCCTGTCGGATTCAAGATTTAAGTATAATTTTGAAAGAACATCTTTTAGGTCATATTCACGCTGTTTAAAATACTCATCTTCAATAGACTCAAACATTTTTGAATACTCTTCATACACCTTGGAAATTGCTCTTTCTGCCTTTGTTTTATCTTTCTTTATAATTTCCTTAATTCTAGAAATGAGATTCTCATCCTGTAAGATAAAAAGATGAGCTTCAAAAATAAAAGAATGATCTGTTCCCACTTTCTTCCTTATTTCTTCTTTGATCTTTTTTAGTTGGTCTTCAGTCCTATGGATGGCAACCTTCAGCCTCTCTATCTCTCCTGCCACATGTTCTTGACTGATGTTGTTTTTTCTGGATGTAAACACAGTCCCTTCTGTTAAGAGAACTTCCCCCACAGCAATACCTGGGGAGACTCCGGTTCCTCTTAACCTAAAATATTCCATCAAACTCACTCTTTCTCATGAAACTTTTCATCAATCAAGTCGTTTAAAGCTTGAAATGCTATTTCCTCATCTTTTCCTGAAACTTTGAGCTGGATTTCCGAACCTTGAACAGCGGCCAAAGTGAGAATTCCTAGAACGCTCTTTCCGTCTACTTCATTGCTGTCTTTGCCTATTTTTATAGAAGAAGCAAATCTGTTGGCCAAATTTACAAATTTGACTGCAGCCCTTGCATGCATTCCCAACTTATTTTTTATTTTTACTTTTTTTTTAATCATAAAACCTGACTAAAGACTAACTTTTTGTTTTCAGCAGTGCACTGGCTAGATGTATGTTCTTTTTTCCCTGCTCAACCACCTTCTTGGCCACATCTTTTAGATTGTAGCTTCTCTGTAAGGAAACAAATTTAATAAGCATTGGTAAATTAACTCCTGTGATAATCTCAACCTGACCGTCTTTCAAGAAACTAAAACTCAGATTTGAAGGTGTGCCCCCAAACATATCCGTAAAAATGAGCACTCCGTTCTTTTGATCAACCCTTTTTATGCTTTCATTGATTTTCTTCTTTGACTCCTCGACATCATCGTACCAGCCAATAGAAATGGCTTCTATGTTCACTGCTTCTCCTAAAATAATGGTGAGTGCATTCAGGAGTTCTTCCGCTAACTTTCCGTGAGAAACAATCACACCGCCGATCATTTCATGCCCTTTTTATGCTGCAAAATCCTTTTCTTATGCAATTTTTATTTACATCCATCCTTACATTGACTTGACTATCATTTTATCATTTATTTTTAAAATCATTAAGCCCTATTTTACCTGAATATATCACGATGAGTGATCTGAATGCTATACTTTTTTGACTCCAAGTGTTCTTTCAACCATTCAGCAACAGCCACAGACCTGTGTCTCCCACCTGTGCATCCAATAGATATAGTCAAATAACTCTTTCCTTCCTCAATAAAATAGGGCAGCTGATAATCAATAAATTTAAAGAGTCTGTGGATATACTCTTTTGTTTTTTCAGACTTATAGATATATTCTGATACTTCTTTATTTTTGCCAGTCTCGTCTTTTAGTTCATCTACATAATAAGGGTTTGGTAAAAATCGTGTATCAAAAACAAGGTCAGAATCCAGGGGTACTCCGTATTTATATCCAAAACTAATCAGCATAATCTGTATTCTGTATTCACTCTTTTTAATAAATCTGTCTGATATAAGTTTTTTCAAATCAGAAATATTTGTTTTTGAAGTATCAATAACATCATCGGAAAGCTCCCTGATTTCTTCTAATTTTTTTCTTTCCAACTGGATATTTTCAACCACGGTTCCTTCTCCTGTTAAGGGATGAGGTCGTCTGCTTTCACTGAACCTTTTCATTATGGTCTCATCCGATGCTTCCAAAAAAATCACACAAGGAGTTATTTTTTTGCGTATCTTCTTTAGTATTTTAGGAAATTCGAAAATAAATCCAGCTTCTCTTATATCAATAACCAGAGCGACTTTATCAATCTGAAATTCATCTTTCTTCCATAAATCAACAAAATTTGGAATCAGCTTTGCTGGAAGGTTGTCCATACAGTAATAACCGAAATCCTCTAAAAAACGGCTGGCTGTTGTCTTTCCAGAACCAGATAATCCAGTGATAATCAAAAAATTATAGTCAGCCATTTTACTAGGTTTATTTATCTTTATTTGTTTTCTTTGTTTTTAAAGCAATGTCTCTGTCTATTCGATTTGATATTTCTTGAGGGGCGTGATATCCCTTTCCTCTCAATATTTGAACTTTACAAGCCACTTCTATCAAAGTAGCTATATTCCTCCCTGGAGCCACCGGAATGATGATCTGAGGAATTTTTACCCCCAGGAGTTCATGTTTTTCTGGCGATTCAAGACCAAGGCGGTCATATTCTTTGTCTTGTTTCCATCTCTTTAGATTAATGATCAAATCTATCTTTGATCGCTTGCATACAGATTTGGAACCAAAAATCTGTTTGATATTGATAATTCCCAATCCCCTTATTTCCATAAAATAACGGCTCAAAGCTGGAGAAGTTCCGATTAATTTGTTCCCAGATATTTTTTTTATATTGGTCACGTCATCCGAAACAAAACGCCACCCCCTAGATATCAGTTCCAGAGAACTTTCACTCTTTCCCACTCCACTGTCTCCCCTGATCAATACCCCCAATCCATTAACCTGAAGCACCCCCCCTGAAATCACCTTCTGGCTTAGATCTGCTCCCCTAGTTGAAGAATCCTCGTTCTCATTATTCATCTATGTTTTCCTCTTCTTCCTGGATAACCGACAAAACTTCACTTATGTTTTTTGCTTTAAATATTTTATCAATAAGATTTTTGGACTTGCGGATAAGGTGAGCGATGGCAGCTAAAGCTTGTAAATTGACACTGGGATTATCAGGGGAAGAAACAACCAAAAAAAACACATGAGAAAGCTTGTTATCCGGAGAATGGAATTCAACTCCCTTTCTCGAGATTCCGAGGAGTACAGTTAAATCCTTAGCAGATTTGACTTTACAGTGAGGGATAGCAAAACCGTTGCCAATGGCTGTACTTCCCAGTTTTTCTCTTTGTATAAGTCGTTCATACAGGTCCTTCTCTTTTATTTCTTTTTTTCTCTCTTTCATAAAAGAGACCATTTCTTTTATGACTTCGTCTCGACTTTCACTTTCCAAGTCCAGCATGACCATGTTGTTGGTTATTAAATGACTTACTTTCAATTCTATCTCTCTTTTTCACTCAAGTTCGATCAGACCAAAATTTTTGTCTTTTCGTTTATACAAAACCGCCCACTTTTGGGTGTCGATGTTCTTAAAAACAAAAACATTTTTCTTTTTTGAATCAAACAACAGAGCGGCTTCATCCACAGACATTGGCTTTAATAAATAGTCTTCATCTTTTATGATTCTGGGCCCCTCTCTTTCAAAATCAGATTCAGAGGGAAATGACTCGGGTTTCTTCTTTTTCCTTCTTTGCCGCTGTCTCATTTTGTCCTTTTCTTTTTTTACTTGTCTATCAATATTATCAAAAGCTAGACCCAGAGAAGAGATCATATCCTGAGTTTCTTCTGCAGCATTCAAGGTAAATCCCTTGGCAGAAATATTGATCTCTGCTTTATGTCGGTATTTTTCAACAGATAATACCACATCCACTTCTGCGTGAGAATTTATCAGCTTGCCAATACTCTTAACTCTTTTTTCGCAATACTTTCTTAACTCTGGACTGATATTTATCTGTCTGCCAGTGTAATTAATATTAATCATGATTCCTCCATCAAATATTTTCTTTTTCTTATATGAGAAGGGGGGATATTTAGCTGTTTCCTGTATTTTGCCACAGTTCGTCTGGCTATATTGAAATCTTCTTTGGCCAAAATATCACTGATTTCAACATCACTCAAAGGACTCTCCCGGTCTTCGTTCTCAACCAGTTTTTTCATCCTTTCCTTTATTCTCAGCGTGGAAATTTCTTCTCCGGAATTTCCAGATAAAGCTTTATGAAAAAAATACTTTAAGGGAAATACTCCTCGTGGAGTCATCATGTGTTTATTAGCCACCACGCGTCCAACAGTCGACTCATGAACACCAATCTCCTGAGCGAGCTCCATCAAAGTCAAGGGTTTTATATAATCAAGCCCTTTTTCTATAAAATCCTTCTGTTTATCCAAAATAAATTCAGCAACTTTATAAATAGTGTTGTTTCTTTGGTCTAGACTTCTTAAAAACCAGAAAGCCTTTTTCAATTTTGCTTTTAAAAATTCATATGTCTCAGGATTATCTTTGGAAGCCTTGGAAATAAGCTTCCTGTAAAACTTGCTTATTTTTAGGCTGGGAATTCCCTCATAATTGACTTTTATGGTGTATTTATCGTCTTCCTTTTCCACAATAATATCAGGAACAATATATTGAGTTCTCTCCTGAACATATTTTCTTCCTGGCTTTGGATTTAACCTTTTAATTTCTTCTATGAGTTTCTTTACCTTGGACAAACTGATGTTAAGAGCTCTGGATAGTTCTGCATAACGGGATTCTTCTAACAAATCTAAATGATCATTAATAATTTTCCGGAGATCTGGGTTATCTATTTCTAAATAATCCAGTTGGACCAAAAGAGCCTCCTTAAGAGAAAGACTCCCCACTCCTATGGGATCAAAATTCATTATTTTTTTTCTCACTTTCTCTACTTTATCCAAGGGGGCTTTTGTGGAATGAGAAATATCCTCCAATGAGGTTACTAGATAACCGTCTTCATCTATATTGCCGATTATATAATGG
>DASRVI010000485.1:0-2984 GCA_035655135.1 Acidobacteriota bacterium
ATCCACATCATACACTTTTATTCCTTTTTCTCTGGCAAATTCCCTGCATATCTGCTGATTATCCGCATATTTTATGGAACAGGCAGGCACTGAGAGGTCAAAAGTGAAAAAAGTCTTTTCTCTGTCCTCAACCGGAGCCTCTCCGTATTCCTTTCTAAAATTTTTGACCACATTGGGCCCTCCAAAGTCTCGGGCTGAGCGCACATCCAAACCCATCCATACGATTTTTCCAGGACTCACCTCTTGTTTGGTGTGATTATGAATTATTTTTTCAATTACCGTCAAACCCATCTTTCCTGCCTTATTCATAAAAAATTGGCGATGTTTTTATTATCACTTTCTTCTCTGCGTTATTCAAGATTCTTTTAAAACTATAACCTCTCTTATTTTCCTGTTTCTATTTTTAATCCTAATCGCCATTTTTTTACCATCAAGGCGAGCCGAATTCACTATATCTGCTTCGTTGCAGGGCATTCGCGGTGAAGGACCACAGCTTCATACCCTGCGCCTTGCATCTTCAGCAACTTCGACTCGTGAATAAAGCAGGACTTTCCTGCCTTATTCTACAGCTTATCAGCGACAGCCTGGGCCATATCCAGAGTGGAGGATGTTCCGCCCAGATCATAGGTCCTCACTTTTCCCTCTTTGATCACTTCGGCAACCGCCCTTTCCAGTCTTTCCGCTTTTTCTTCCTCACCCAGCCAATCAAACATCATTTTCACAGCCAGCAGCATGGCCGTGGGATTCACTTTATACATGCCCGTGTACTTAGGAGCAGAGCCATGAGTGGGTTCAAACACCGCATAGTCATCTCCGATATTCCCGCTGCAGGCAAAACCCAGACCTCCCACCAGTTGAGCGGAAAGGTCAGAAATGATGTCCCCAAATAGATTCTCTGCCACCAGAACCGAATAATCCTGAGGATTCTTCACCAGCCACATGGCCATGGCATCCACATTGGTCTCCCAGAATTCCACATCCGGATATTCCTTGGCGATTTTCCGTGCAATATCCAGGATGAATCCCCCGGTCGCCCTCAGCACATTGGGTTTTTCCACCATGGTCACGGATTTCCTGTTGTTCTCTCTGGCATAATCAAAAGCCTTTTTCACAATCCGGGTGCAGGCTTTTCGGGTCATGATCCGGGTGGACACAGCCATGTCCTCATCAGGAACAGACATGAATTTTTTCATCTTGGGATGAATGGAAAAAGCTTTTTTGACTTCTTCCGGCACAGGATGCCACTCCACTCCCGCATACATGCCTTCGGTGTTTTCTCGAAAGATCACCAGATCAATATCATCCCGATAGTTTAAAGGATTTCCAGGATAAGCCTTACACGGCCTTAAGTTAGTATACAGGTCAAACTCCTGTCTCAAACGAACAATAGGGCTGAAATAAACATATCCTTTTCCCTTTAAGGAAGGATCCAGCTCTTTGTCCGCATCTTCTTTGGGCTTGGAAGTGATGGCTCCGAAAAGACAGGCTTCGGTGTCTTTGAGAAGCTGGATAGTGCGGTCAGGCAGAGGATTTCCTTCTTTGCACCAGAACTCCCATCCAATATCACCTTCCACATATTCTGCGTCAAATTCCATTTTTTTCAGCATCATTAGGGCTGCCTCAATAACATCTTTTCCTACTCCATCCCCGGGCAGAACCGCTATTTTATGTTTGGCCATGGCTCACTCCTTTCTTTTCTATTTCTTTTCCCATCCGCAATTTCCCATTTACTATTGACCATTTACAATTTACCATTCCCTGTTCATCCTTCACCTTTCTCAATTTTCCTTTTGGTGTAGGGAATCAATCCTCCGGCATCCAGAATTTTCTTTACTGAATCCGGAAGAGGATCAAACGCAATAATCTGGTCTTTTGTGATTATCTCATTTTTATCCAAATCAATACTCACTTCCTCTCCCTTTTCTAATCTGTCGGCAGCTTCTTCTGAAATGATCACCGGAAGGCCCTGATTGATGGCATTCCTGAAAAATATCCGGGCAAATGATTTGGCTATGACGGCCTGAACCCCAGCGTACTTTAAACACGAAGCAGCCTGCTCCCTAGAGCTTCCGCACCCAAAGTTCCGGCCCGCCACAATCACATCATTGGGTTGGACCTGAGAGGCAAATTCAGGATCCAAATCTTCAAGCGCATGGGAAGCCATCTCTTCAGGTTCCATCTGAGTATAGGTATATTTTCCGGGGAATATCACATCGGTATTGACATTATCTCCGTATTTCCAGATTCTGCCTTTTTTCATAGGTATTTCCTTGGATCAGATATTTTTCCTTCAATGGAAGAAGCTGCTACTGTGGCAGGGGAGGCCAGATAAATCTCAGAATCACGGCTCCCCATTCTTCCCTTGAAATTGCGGTTGGCTGTGCTCAAAGCTCTTTCGCCAGGGGCCAGCACACCCTGATGAGCTCCCAAACACGGACCGCATCCTGGGTTCAATATCACACATCCGGCCTCAATAAGGGCTTTTATGATCCCCTGGTCCAAAGCTTTGAGATACTCTCTCCTGGATGCAGGAACCACCAGCACTCTAACTGAAGAATGGATCTTTTTTCCCTTGAGCACTGAGGCTGCGGCTCTGAGGTCCTGGAGCCGGCCGTTGGTACAGGTTCCTATCAATCCCTGGTTAAAAGCCAATCCCTCCACTTCCTTTACCGTCTTTACGTTATCCACGGTGTGAGGACAGGCTACCTGAGGCTCTATTTCAGAAAGGTTATAGGACAGCACAGCCTCAAAAGAGGCATCTTCATCTGAATAAACCGGATGGATGGATTGTCCGGTGAGGTTTTCCAAATACTCTATAACGGCTTGATCCGGTGGGAAGTACCCGTTCTTAGCTCCCATTTCTGCCGCCATGTTGCAGAGAACAAACCGGGAAGAAGCGCTGAACCCGGAAGCAGCCGGACCCGTGAACTCTATGGCTTTATAATTGGCCCTGTCTGCTCCCTGGTCTCCTATGATTTTCAGAA
>DASRVI010000486.1:0-5904 GCA_035655135.1 Acidobacteriota bacterium
TCGGTAAAAAAATGGAAAAACTATCTGAAATTTTGCATGCAAAAAAAATTCCTTGACATTTAATTATAATTATTATAAATTTATAATCGTTTTAAATTAGTTAAAAATAAAAAAAGGAGGTAAAAAAATGGAACATTCAAAAGAAAATAAAGGAATTCCTTTGATCGGTGAAAAATTTCCGGAAATGAAGGTCCCGACCACTCACGGCATAAAGAATCTTCCAGGTGATTATGAAGGAAAATGGCTTGTTCTGTTCAGTCATCCTGCGGATTTCACTCCTGTCTGCACCACTGAATTCGTGGCGTTTGCTAAAAGATATGAAAAGTTTCAGGAACTCAATACAGATCTTCTTGGTCTGTCTATCGATCAGCTTTTCAGCCATATCAAATGGGTGCAGTGGATCGAAGATGAACTCGATATTCCTATTCCATTCCCTATAATCGCAGATGATCAGGGTAAAATCGCCGCAAAACTGGGGATGGTTCATCCGGGTAAAGGAACCAACACAGTAAGAGCTGTTTTCATTATTGACGATAATGGAATCATCAGACTAATCCTTTATTATCCTCAGGAAATCGGAAGAAATATGGATGAGGTGCTTCGAGCTGTGGAAGCTCTGCAAGTGGCGGGGAAAAACAAAGTAGCTGTCCCAGCTAACTGGCCCAATAATGAGCTGATTAAAGATCGTGTCATTCTCCCACCCCCCACTGATGTAACTGGTGCCAAGGAAAGGAAAGATAAGGCTGACTGCTTTGATTGGTGGTTCTGCCATAAAAAGATTTAAACAGATCCTTTAAAACACTCTTTTTCACTAAGATATTTCTTTTTTTTACAAAATCTATAAAAAGGGCCCCTCTCAGGGGCTCTTTTTTTTGTGTTCTTTTTGTGATATATATCAATTGACTTTTTGATTCGAAATGGTTAATAAAGAGAACGCCCACCTTAGCCTGGATTATTCACGAGTCAAGGTTGCGGCATATTTTTTATGAATAGGTCAGGTAAGATAAAGGAGATAAAATATGGTTGCGTTATGGATTTTGATTATTATTGTAGCTGTGTTTGTGTTTGTTGCCGTAGGGTTCTACAACAGCCTTATCAACTTAAGAAATCGAGCAAATAATGCATGGGCACAGGTGGATGTCCAACTCCGAAGGAGATATGATCTGATTCCCAATTTAATAGAGACTGTCAAGGGCTATGCTAAACACGAACGAGAAGTCTTTCAAAAGGTAACCGAAGCCCGATCCAAAGCCATTGATGCAGGATCGGTTAAAGAACAGGAACAGGCAGAAAATATGCTGAGTGGTGCCCTTAAGTCCTTGTTTGCTGTGGTGGAAAACTATCCTGAACTCAAAGCCAATCAAAATTTCTTGATGCTTCAAGAAGAGCTGGCAGGGACCGAAGGAAAAATTGCCTATGCCCGCCAATTCTACAACGACACAGTCATGAAGTTCAACACCAAGCAGCAGGTATTCCCTTCCAATATTATTGCCAACATGTTCAACTTTAAGGAAAAAGAATACTTTGAGATTGAAGAGCCTGCGGCCAGGGAGCCGGTTAGCGTTAAGTTCTAAACCAGATCCTCTGAAAAAAAAGCATCATTACTTTTGACCAAAGATAGGAAATCAAGGACCCATTTCTCATGTATGAGCAAATCACCAGGAACAAGTGGCGGTCATTTTTTCTGATTCTCTTTTTTCTCTGCCTGATCTTTGCTTTGAGCTGGGCCTTCGGAGAGCTGACTGGTTGGGGGCCCCAGGGATTGATTTTCGCTGCTGTGATCGCCGTGGCCATGACTTTTGGCAGCTATTATGCCAGCGATAAAATTGTACTGGCTATAAGCCGGGCCAAACCGGTCCATAAAAAAGACTACCCGTACCTCTACAATGTGGTGGAAGGACTAGACATTGCAGCCGGACTGCCCAAACCCCGCTGTTATGTGATCGATGACACAGCCCCCAATGCCTTTGCCTCGGGCCGCAATCCTAAAAATTCAGTGATCGTGGTCACATCAGGACTGCTGCAAAAATTAAACCGAGCTGAGCTGGAAGGAGTCATCGCCCACGAGATGTCCCATATAAAAAACAGGGATGTCCTGGTTCAGACTCTGGCTGTGGTCATGGTGGGGGTGGTGGCTCTTTTAAGCGACTGGATCCTCCGGACATTTATTTGGGGAAGGGGCAGGAAACGCTCCAGCGGAAAAAGCAGTGGAAATGCCGCAGCTATCTTTGTGGTGGTGGCCCTGGTTTTAGCCATCCTGTCTCCCCTTATAGCCCAACTTTTAAAACTGTCTATTTCCCGAAAAAGGGAATTCCTGGCTGATGCCAATGGAGCGCTGCTGACCCGGTATCCTCCTGGACTGGCCTCAGCCCTTAAAAAGCTGTCTGAAGATAAAGAGCCCCTGGAAGCAGCCAACAAAGCCACTGCCCACATGTATATCGTCAATCCGCTCAAGGACATCAAAGGAAAAGTCAACAAGCTCTTCAGCACACACCCTCCTATTGAGGAACGGATCGCTGCCCTGGAAAAGATGTAAATTCTATTCTTTAATTCTTGATATGTTGGTGAGCTAAGCAAAAAATAAAAATACAGAAAGAAAAAGATTCCAATTATAATCTCTCCACATTTCAAAAATCAGAGTGAATTTTTCTCATATTTAATTTTTCTTTTCCCAGCAGAACCGAACACAAATTAAACTGACCTTCAAGGCTGCTCGACCCCCGCCTCCTCAAGCTCAGCTCTCCATTGCGGCTGAGGATAGATTCGAATACATTTGATACGCTAATCCTACTAATTCATGCCCAAGGGTGATCTCTATTCTCTCTGAGCTTCCATTACGCTAATTTTCTGATGTTCTCTTTTTTTTCTGTGAGTTTCTTGTTAACCGGACGTTTTTTGTGTGTATTATTAATGGTGAAGTCGCTTAGAGGGCGGAAATTTGTTGAAATGGAGGATAGCCCGTGTCCGTAAAAATCAAAAGGAAAACATGTTTAGCACACGATAAAGTCAATATTGTCTATTCTGCCTGCGGAAAGGGGGAACCAGCGCTTTTCTTCATCCACGGAGGTCTGGCTGAACGGACTTTCTGGGATAAGCAGTTGGAGGCTTTTTGTACAAATCACCGAGTAGTGGCCCTTGACTTGCCAGGACACGGGGAGTCAGGATCAAACCGGGAAAACTGGGGACTCCCGGAATTCGGTGCAGATGTCAAAGCAGTTGCTGACGCCGAGAAGCTGGATAACTTGATCCTATTCGGAAATTCTCTGGATGGACCGGTCGCTGTGGAGGCGGCTTACAAGATGTTTTTAGGCATGTCCGGATATGACAATGCCGCACCTGTCCGAAAGCTTACTGTTCCTCTCCGTGCCATAAATGGAGACATTTATCCGACCGATGTGGAGGGGGTTCGAAAAATCAAACCTGACTTTGATGCCATCATCATGGAGCACATGGGCCATTACCCCATGCTTGAACGTCCTGAGGAATTCAACCGCTACATCGCTTCGGTCATTGCCGAACTCACCCGCTGATTTTTTTTGGGCCCAAAAAAATGAAGCGGGTGCAAACACATCAGAAGTGCTGTCAACAAAGCGTCATATTCATTTTTAAAGATTCTTTTTGCAATAAGATAGATTAAATAAACCGTATACACATGTTCATCCGGAACACACCGTATTTTACAGCGTTCTCTTCCATTATTTTGAGCCATTTCTTCTGGAATATTAAAACTGGTTTGAAAGACGCTTTAGTCACCTGCGTCCAAGATCCCTTTAAACCCACCAAAAGATGGGCTGAGATGATAAAAAAGGTCTATAGCAGCTAAAGTTTTTTCAATATATTCATCATGTCCTTTATAAACGGGGACAAATACTCCTCCCCCTTAAACAAATTGCTTTCCGAACAAGATACATCAACAAACCGGGCAATACTCTTCATGTCTTTCGAAATGTGCCGGAAAAAGGAGGACAGAAGATAAGCATCACTTTCCCATGGCCCAGTATGCAAAGCCTTCAGGACCCTTGCTAAAACATGAAATGTGTTTATCCAGTCTAAATAATTTACTGAATCATCCTTTCGTTTTAAAAGAATTGAGAATAGATCCGAATTGGATAAAATATATTTCCGTCCCGATTCTTTATCAATAAAATTTGCCTCTGTCCATTTTTCAAGTATTCTATAAACGATCTTCTGGTCAAATTGAACTTTTTTGGCGATTTGATTGGAGCTTCCTTCTTTTAAATACAAAAGATAAAGCAGAACTTCCGCCCGGGCATTGACTCCGAAAAATCCTCTTAAAAGTAGTTGAAGCAGCGGCGGCTTTTGAACCTCTGGTTCTGTGGTGACTCTTCTCACTTGGAATTTCTTTAAAACCTGCTGGTATTCGCTGGGTAAATTGTAATGTTCCACCTGCTCTTGTATCTGTTTAGAATCACCAACTCTCCTTCTCTTTTTAATGGTTTTCTCAATCAAGTTATAGATATTTTTAGAGGCTAAGGGAACATTCAATTTGTCATCGGTTTGGTAGAAATAAGCTCCAATTCGCTTAAGTCTAGAGACATTAATCCATTCGCCATACTCATATACCCATTCCAATGCGGATGAAAACAGTCTTTTATCAAACTGTCCCATAAAAATCGTAGAGCCCAATAAAGCCTCAAGATCAATGATCCATTTTTTTTCCTCTTCTAATTGAGATCCTATCCCCAGACATCCCCACTGCTTCCAATGAATATCAAGGAGCTGATTATTAAAATCCTTTTTAAATTCTTTTAGAGATGTCTTCATATCCATGTTTCCTTAAGAAATCTATCAAAATTGTTTTAAATCCTATAGATACATCTTGAGTCAGAACCCATCTTGCTGCCTCTTCAATTTCTCGCTGTGTTGGTTTTAGCTGAAATAGATCATCGACGTGATAATCATTCCGATCCACTGCGGCATAAAGCTTGAAGAATATTTGATCGAGCCGACTTATATAATAAATAGAAAGATAATTTCCGTATTTCTTCTCAACTAATCTCTCTTCAAATCCATGGGGTAAGCCAGAATCCACCTGTGATGTTGGCCCTTTGTTTATCCATCCCTCAGGAAGCCCGAAATCTTTTTGAACAGCTTTGGATGCTTCAATTAAATATTTTGGGAATTTGTTTATCCTTTTTATCAAAATTTGACCATGCTCTTTAGAAACGATTCCAAGAACATCAATATCTTTAGTAGTCCTGAGGATGAGTCCCAAGGCAAAAAGAGCTGTGCCTCCACAAACCACCAAAGAGATCGGCGATCCGCCGTGGACTTCTATCTGACGGTCTAGAGCATGTAATATTTCATCGAGATTATTTTTATTAATCATAATAGGATTATATCGCCTAATTATTAGGCTGTCAAGTCCTATTACGATTAATTTTCAGAGACTTCTGTCCCTCCTGTCATGCCAAGCGCCGCGAAGAGTGGGGTGATTTGTGTCCCCTTATTATTGAAGATGAAGATCCCTTTATACCCTCCAAAGGATGGGCTGAGATGATAAAGAAGGTCTATGAGATCGATCCCCTCATCTGTATCCAGCTTCGGTCAGGTCCTCAAGAGTATGAAAGGGATGGGGAGGATTGAGGTAAGAAGCTAAAAATTTGTAGATTTTCATCCGGATCTTCCGCGCTGTCTGGGTATCCAAGCGGTCAAAAGAATGGCCACCCGGAATATCTTTGAAAATCTCATACTCGAAATCTTTGCCTTCGGCTTTTAGAGACTTGATCAAGTGCCCCACTTCCAGCACATTAACATCCGCGTCATTGGTGTTGGTGTGAATAAGAAGAGGAGTCTGAAGCTTATGAGCATTCCAGGCTGGAGACCGCCGCCGATACTCATTGACATCCTCATAAGCTGTTTTACCGATGTGGTAATCAGCCG
>DASRVI010000487.1:0-11726 GCA_035655135.1 Acidobacteriota bacterium
TGACGCCTCTTTCTAAAAACAGAATAACCGCCGGTCAGAACATAGCCCTCACACAGAGATTTCTCCAGATGATTGAGAGTACCAAAGTCAGCATAATAGCCGTTCCTCTCGCCAGTCAATAGCGCATGCAGACTGTGATGAAAGTCATCACACCACTGAGCATCCAAGCCCAATCCGTTTTCAGAGGGAGGGGCAATGATCTTTGGATCATTCAGATCACTTTCCGCAATCAGGAAAACTTCTCTGCTCCGGTTCTTATTCATTTCTCGAATTCGATCAGCCAGTTCTCTTAAAAAAGGATAAGCGCTCATGTCTGTTATGGCGTGGACCGCGTCCAGCCTGAGTCCATCCATGTGATAATTTTGAAACCAGTGCAGGGCGTTCTGGATAAAAAAATGCCTTACTTCATCACTCAAAGTATCGTCCAGATTGACCGCATCTCCCCACGGAGTTTGGTACTTTTTGGTGAAATAAGGACCATAGTCATGAAGATAATTCCCTTCAGGACCTAAATGATTGTAAACCACATCCAGCACCACAGCCATTTCTCTCTTATGACAGGCATTCACCAAAGCTTTCAATGCTTTGGGCCCCCCATAAGAATTTTGCACGGCAAAGGGAAAAACCCCGTCATAACCCCAGTTTCTTGCTCCGGGAAACTGAGCCACCGGCATGAGACTCAAGGTGTTCACTCCCAGCTCTTTGATCTGATCCAATCGAGGAATCACGGCCTGGAAAGTGCCTTCGGGTGTAAATGTGCCCACATGAAGCTCGTACATCACCATGCGTTTTAAAGGTATGCCTTCCCAAAGAGAATCTTCCCAGGGAAACTGGGTGTGATCCACCACTTCTGAAAAGTTGTGGACTCCCTGTGGCTGAAAATGGGAAGCAGGATCAGGTCTTTGAAGCTCTCCATTTAAAACATAAAAGTATCGGGTTCCAGGGGGAATATTTTCTAAGAAAGCTGACCAATACCCCTTTTCTTTTTTCTCTAAAAGGCATGGCTGCTTTTGGGCAGAAATCAAAAGGACTTCAACTTTTTCAGCATGAGGAGCCCAGACCGTAAATTGACAGCCGCCTCCATCCAGAAGCTGGGCCCCTAAATCTAGATCAAACATAGACTATTCCCTTTTCACCGGTCTCACCCGAACTATTCATAAAATAACAGTGAATAATCCAGGAAGATTAGGCATAAATGCCAAGGATGTTAAGACCGGCGTTCAGAAGCCTTTAAAGATATCAGTGTCCGGTTGGCTTCTTGACGGTAATCGATCTTATCCTCTCTGGCCAGCCATCCTAATGCCTGCTGGACCACTGATGTTTTCTCGTCCAGCATCTTGGGAAACCTTGAAATAGCCACTTCCTCTTCTTTTTGAAGAATATCCCAAATTTTTCCAGCGGTTTTTCCAATTTTTTCCTTCATTTATTTCCTCTCCTTCTTATATTTTTATTATTCGAGTCTATCCACAAGTCGAGACTGAACTAAGCTTAATAAAATTCAAGTGTGGCTGAAGCGACTTTGAAGATGTCATTGCGAAGAACGAAGTGATGAAGCAATCTCATCCGGAAACGAAGCACAATGAGATTACCACGTCGCTTTGCTCCTCGTAATGACGAACGGAGCATAAGCCACACATGAATTTTACCTTGTCTCGTGAATAACCCAGGTTTCATGTTTATATATTTTTATCTTTCAGGTATAAAAACCAATACACTCAATGGCGGAAGCGTGAGTGACAGAGAATGAGAGCGTCCATGGGAAGAAACCGGATAAGCCTCTGCTTTTCCCATATTACCCTGTCCGCTTCCCCAGTACTCCCGAGCATCACTGTTCAGGGCTTCCTTCCACACTCCCCCTTCAGGCACTCCGACCCTATAGTTTTGCCGCAAAACCGGAGTGAAGTTGCAAACCACTAAAGCCACATCTTCAGGTGAATTTCCCCTCCGGAGAAAGGATATCACACTGTTTTCCCAATCACTGAGGTCGATCCACTCAAAACCAGTTTGGTCAAAATCCTTCTCGTACAAGGCTGGAGTCTGGGAATAAAACCTGTTGATATCCTGGGTCCACTTTTTTATTCCCTGATGAGAAGCATGCTCACAGAGATGCCAGTCTAGAGAGTGGATGTGGTCCCATTCTTTTCTCTGACCAAATTCACCTCCCATAAAAAGTATTTTCTTTCCAGGATGAGTGTACATAAAACCCAACAGAAGGCGCAGATTGGCGAATTTCTGCCAGTCATTTCCCGGCATTTTTTCCAGCAGGGAGCGCTTTCCGTAAACCACTTCATCATGGGAGAGAGGGAGAATGAAATTTTCTGTAAACGCATACCAGATGCTGAAGGTGAGTTCATTGTGATGGTGCTTCCGGTGGATGGGGTCTTTGGAAAAATGCTCCAGAGTGTCGTGCATCCATCCCATGTTCCACTTTCCCCCAAATCCCAGTCCTCCCAGATGCACCGGCCGGGTGACCATGGGCCAGGCTGTGGATTCTTCAGCAATGGTCTGGATGTCAGGAAAATCACCATAAAGGACCTGATTCATTCGGCGGATAAAAGAAATCGCTTCCAGATTTTCCCTTCCCCCGAATTTATTGGGGATCCACTCCCCTTCCTCCCTTGAATAATCCAGATACAGCAGGGAAGCCACGGCATCCACCCGCAGCCCGTCAATGTGATATTTGTCCAGCCAAAACCGGGCACTGCTGATCAGAAAATTCCTGACTTCATTACGACCATAATTGAATATATAGCTCTTCCAATCCGGGTGAAATCCCTTTTTCGGGTCCTGATGTTCATAAAGATGAGTTCCGTCAAAATAGACCAAACCATGCTCATCAGAAGGAAAATGAGAAGGAACCCAGTCCAGAATGACTCCGATTCCTGCTTGATGGAGCCGGTCGATCAAGTGCATAAAATCCTGAGGCGTTCCGTAGCGGCTGGAGGGAGCAAAATAACCTGTGGTCTGATAACCCCATGACCCGTAAAAAGGATGTTCCATGACCGGAAGAAACTCCACATGGGTGAATCCCATTTCTTTTAAATAGGCAGGAAGCTGCTCTGCCATCTGTTTATAGGTCAAAAACTTTCCAGAATCTTCTGAGCGCCTCCATGACCCTAAATGGACCTCGTAAATGCACATGGGAGCGTGCTGCGAGTTTTTTTGGCTTCGCTTTTTCATCCACTGCTTATCATTCCACTCATAATCCAAATCCCAGACTACAGACGCTGTTTGGGGAGGAGTCTCATGGAGAAAACCATAGGGATCGCTTTTTTCAACCTGGAATCCTTTTTTCTTGGAAACAATGTGGTATTTATACAGGTTCCCTTTTTTGATTTCAGGGAAAAAACCTTCCCAAATTCCTGATTCATCCCACCGTGGAGATAGAGAATGAGTTCCGGACTTCCAGTTATTGAAATCTCCGATCATAGAAACTTTTTCAGCATTGGGAGCCCAGACTGCAAAATAGGTCCCTCTTTTTTTTCCTCGTTTGATTTCGTGAGCGCCCAATTTATTATAAAGATTGTTATGGGTCCCTTGTTTGAAGAGATAGATATCCTGCTCACTCAAAAGAGAAAAATGTTTGTTTTCTTTATCTGTCATGAACGACTATCCTTGCTTTTATTAGATTGATCCAACTGCTTCATAATAGTGGAAATTCCCTTTAATGGAATGATGGTCCACTGGGGGCGGTTGTTGAGTTCATATCCCACTTCATATACCGCTTTTTCCAAAAGGAATGCGTTCAGAAGCAGACCTAATTCCTCCTGATTTTGAGGGAGAAACTCCGCCTCACCCACAGTGCGGAGATAGGAATGGAAAAATATCCGGCTTATTTGATGATACCAGATTTGAAGCCACTTTTCCAGAAGCTCCTGATCCTCTCCCTGATAAGAATGATTGCGCAAAAAGCCGAAAAACGCCGCATAATGAAACGACCGAATCATACCCGCCACATCCCTTAAAACAGACCGCTTCAACCTCCGTTCACTCAAAGCCCGGGCTGGCTCACCCTCAAAGTCAATGATAACAAAGTCTTTTCCTGTGAACAGAACCTGACCCAGGTGATAATCTCCATGGATCCGGATTTTTTTGGCAGATATCTTCTTTCCAGTGATCCGCCTCATGTGCTGAAGGATGTCTTCTCTCCTGTCTATGATTTCTCCGGCCAGAGCTGCGGTCTCTCCGCTCAATTCATTCCTGCTTTCTTCCAGCAGACGAAACACCCATCTCACCAAACTCCGCATAGCCTGATAAACCGAACGCTGGTACAAAGTGGAAAAGGGTTCAGGCTGAAAATCTGTACCGCCCCCAGGTGAAGATAAAGCCAGGTGAAGCTCTCCGGTTCTTTTTCCCAGAAGCCCCATCATCTCTAAAAAGAATTCACTGACCAGACCTTCCAGCTCATTCTTATTTTCTGCCTTCTTCTCCAGTAAAGGAAAAAGAGTCACTGATTTTTTGGAAAGCTCTTCCCTCTGAGAAAATATCCTCTCTGTATACTGATCAACCCGGTCTAAAACATATCTCCAGGCATCTCCTTGGTTGGGAATATATCCCTGCAGCATGGCCACAGATACAGGGGGTTCCCCTGGCTCCTGGTATTCGAAACTGCCAGCATAAGGAGGGATGTGAGGAAAACCAGTTTTTTCCGTTAAAAATTTTTCCAGTTCAATGTCAGGATGCGGTCCCTGGTCCAATCGCCGGAAAAGCTTTAAAATCAGATTTTCATCATACACAATGGATGTGTTGCTCTGCTCAGCCTTTAAGACCTCTGATTTTAAGGGGAATTCTACTTCCTTGAGAAGTTTATTTAATCTTTCACCCCGACAGGCTGTAAAATCTCCTTTCTCTCCTTTTATCTTTTTTCTTCGGGTCATCATTTCCATCATGAGGATGTGAAACCGGTTTGAAAAAGCGCCGTCATAGAAAATCCCGTTTTCCTCTCCAATGTCCACTTCAGAAATCACGGCCTGAGGCCAGCGTTGTTTAACGAACAGGGCCTCCTCTCGATCAGCATAGAAAAAGGGGAGAAAATACCATTCTGGATTCCCCTCATTGTATTTGACTTCTAGAATCAAGAAATAACCCGCGGCATCAATTTTTTTATGGACCGGGGCAGACTCTCTTATAGATAACTGACGGATGATCCGTCCTTTGCCCCCGAACCATCGGCTCAGACGGATATAATCAGTTAAATGGTATTCCAGGATGTCCCGGTTTTTCCCCCGCATCACCTCCCGGTAACTCCGGCTCAGACGGATATGTTTGAGAGGTTTTTTCGGTTTTTCCAGAACCCTTTCCTTTGCTTTTCGCAGCAAAAACCAATAATGATTGAAAGGCCCCAAAGTAAGCACATAAGGCTCCTCTTTGATCGCGGGAAACAGGTTGTGACTGAACACTTCTTCGGGAACAGTGTCTTTATAATCAGCCAGGTCCAGCTCTGCGACTTGAGAAAAGCGGGAGAGATTAATCATCACCAGGATGACTTCTTCTTTATATTTCCGGAGAAACGCCAAAACCTTATGGTTTTTGGGAGAAAGGAAACGAAGTTCCCCTCTTCCGAATGCCTTGAATCTTTTCCTCACTGAAATCACCCGGCGCATCCACCACAGGAGAGAAGACAGGTTTTTCTCCTGATTCTCTACATTCACGGCTTCATAGTGGTATTCAGGGTCTATGATAATCGGCAGATAGAGCTTCTGAGGATTGGCTTTGGAAAAACCCGCATTCCGGTCCGCGCTCCACTGCATAGGAGTTCGAACGCCGTCCCGATCACCCAGATAGAAATTGTCTCCCATCCCTATCTCATCACCGTAATAGATAGCAGGAGTGCCGGGAAGGGAAAAAAGCAGGATGTTCATCAGCTCGATTTTTTTCCGGTTGTTTCCCAGAAGCGGGGAAAGCCTCCGCCGGATGCCCAGGTTGATTTTGGCCTGGGAATCGCTGGCATAGACCCGGTACATGTAATCCCGCTCCTCGTCTGTCACCATTTCCAGAGTCAATTCATCATGATTCCGGAGAAAAGTGGTCCACTGACAGGAGTCCGGGATTTCCAAAGGCGGGTCCAAAATATCCACAATGGGAAACCGGTCCTCCATCTGCACGGCCATAAACAAACGCGGCATCAAAGGAAAATGAAACGCCATGTGAGCCTCGTCTCCCTTTCCAAAGTAGGCAGCTGCATCTTCAGGCCACTGGTTGGCTTCCGCCAACAACATTTTGTCATTGTATTTGCGGTCGACATGGGCCCGAATTTTTTTTAAAAACTGATGGGTCTGGGGGAGATTCTCGCAGTTGGTTCCCTCTTTTTCATACAGATAAGGAACCGCATCCAGGCGAAGCCCGTCCACACCCATCTCAAACCAGTAGTCAATGTATTTGAGAATTTCCTCCTGGACTCGGGGGTTCTCAAAATTGAGGTCAGGCTGATGAGAATAAAACCGGTGCCAGTAATAGGCTCCGGCCTGGTTATCCCAGGTCCAGTTGGACGACTCAAAGTCCTGGAAAATAATCCGGGCATCTTTGTATTTCTCAGGGGTATCGCTCCAGACATAAAAGTCGCGCCACACAGAACCCGGAGGTGCCTGGCGGGACCTCTGAAACCACGGATGCTGGGAAGAAGTATGGTTCACTACCAGCTCTGTGATCACCCGGATTCCCTTCTGATGGGCCAGTTTTAAAAACTTTTTAAAGTCCCTCAGGATCCCGTACTGGGGATGGATGGAGCGGTAATCAGAGATATCATAGCCGTCATCTTTGAGGGGAGAGGGATAAAACGGCAGCAGCCACAACGCATTGACTCCCAGATGCTTCAGATAGTCCAGCTTCTGGATCAAGCCTTTAAAATCTCCGATCCCGTCGTCATTGGAGTCCATAAAAGACTTGATATGAAGTTCATAGATGACCGCGTCTTTATACCAGAGAGAGTGACCTGGCTTTATTGGCTTTGAATGTTGTCTCATGAGGCTTCCTTGCTTTCCTTACTTCACCCTTCTCACATAAAATAATCAAAATCCTGTTCCCGCCTTACCTTCCGGTGGAGTTTAAAAATATGAGCGGGCATGACCCCGGGATTGAGCTCCACATAATTCCGGCTGCCCTGCCAAAAATATTTATCTCCGCTGAGAAGGTCATGAACCAAATAGGGATGGTGCGGATCTATTTTTAGGTCTTCAACCGGGACTTTCACCCATCCGGACTGAGTGTGGAAAGGGTCGAGGTTGACCACCACCAGCACAATATTGGAGAGGTCAGGAGTTGTTTTGCTGAAGCAGAGGAGTTGATCATTATCCGCTTCCAAAAAACTGACATTCCAGGTAGTCTGGAGAGCAGGATTTTTTCTGCGGATTTGATTGACCCGCGTGATGACTCCTTTTATGTTTTCCGGGGCAGAAAGGTCCCAGTTTTTGATCTCATATTTTTCTGAATTCAAGTATTCTTCCTTTTTAGGCACGGCCTCTGAAACCAGAAGCTCAAAGGCGGGGCCGTATATCCCGTAGTTGGAGGACAGAGTGGCTGCCAGAACCAGTCGGGAAAGAAAAGCCGGCCGTCCTCCGTGCTGCAGGAACTGGGGAAGAATGTCAGGTGTGTTGGGCCAGAAATGGGGGCGGAAATACTGACGGATCTGAGTCTGGGTCAGCTCCCTGAGGTATTCCTGAAGCTCGTGTTTGGAATTTCTCCAGGTGAAATAGGTATAGGACTGAGAAAACCCTGCTTTAGCCAGCCGGTACATCACTTTAGGCCGGGTAAAAGCTTCGGAAAGAAAAAGGACATCCGGATGTTCTTTTTTGACCTCCCGGATCAGCCACTCCCAAAAAGCAAACGGCTTGGTATGAGGGTTGTCCACTCGAAAAAGTCGGATGCCTTTCTCCACCCAGAATAAAACCACACTTTTCAATTCTTCCCAGAGCGCCTGCCCGTCATCGGTTCCAATATTCAACGGAATGATGTCTTCATATTTCTTGGGAGGGTTTTCTGCATGCTGGATGGAACCGTCCGGCCTCCAGAGAAACCACTCCGGGTGCTCCTTTACGTAAGGATGGTCCGGAGAACACTGAAACGCAAGGTCTAACGCCACTTCCAGGTCGTGCTGAGCTGCTTTTTGGACAAACTCCTGGAAATCAGACAGAGTGCCTAATTGAGGGTGGATGGATTTGTGGCCTCCCTGCTGAGACCCTATAGCCCAGGGACTTCCCGGGTCATTGGGCTGGGGCTGGGGTTGATTGTTTTTTCCCTTGCGGTGGGTCTGTCCAATGGGATGGATGGGAGGAAGATAAACCACATCAAACCCCATCTCGGCAATGTAAGGGAGCAGCTTCTGGCTGGTTTTAAAGGTGCCGTGCTGGCCCGGCTTTTGGCCGAATGAGCGGGGAAAAAATTCATACCAGGCGCTGAAAAGAGCTTGAGGCCTTTCCACTTCAACGGAAAGCTCTTTGTCATAGACCGAGACCCATTTTTTGGGGGGGTGCCTCTGCATCAGCCCGCTCAATTCAGAGCTGAGCGCGGCTTCCACCTGAGTCTCCGGGTCATCGCCCCTCTTTAAGGCTCCTGCCCACTGCTTCAACACCTCATGGTCAGGTCCTTGAGCCCGGCATGCGGTCTTTTCAATAAGCTCGGCCCCTATTTTCAGCTCTACTTGAACAGGGTGACCGGCTTTATATTTTTCTTTTAAATCCTGCTGCCAGGTGCGAAAATGATCCACCCATGCTTTGATGGTGTAAAGATAAACCCCGGTTTTTTTCACTTTAAATTCGGCCCGCCATCTGTCATTGGCTGTCAATTGCATGGGGACTTCCTGCCAATCCTGGTGCAGGGAGTGACGATAGAGGAGCACGGCTGTGATGAGGTCATGGCCGTCTGCATAAATATCTGCCTTCACAGAAACAAGCTCACCCACAGTTCTTTTTATGGAATACCTCCCCTGGTCTATTTCAGGGTCGATATTTTCGATGACAACACGCATACGTCCCTCAAAATCCAATTCCAATTTATCCTCTCTGATGTTAAAAAAGTGAAATTTTTTGTTTAGATTATTTTACCACAGAACAGCCGTAACACAACCCTAAATTAGGGACGATCTAATTATCCTGACTTATTCATAAAAAAAAAGGCGATGTTTTAAGGACATTTTTAGAGCCTTTCGTAATTCTATCTTGTTGATTCTTAATGAGTTTCCCAGATAATTCTTGGTCTGACCCCCAGTTGCACACAGTTGCCAGTTGCAGACAGTTGAGATCAGTTGAGAGACCCAGTTGTTCAGTTGCAGTTGATTGGATTGCCAGTTGAAAATACAGACCGACATACCTATTACACCAATTTTTGCTTGGGCAGCCATTTTTCCAAAATCTTAGCCAGGTTCTGGAGGCTGACCGGTTTTGAGATGTAGTCATTCATACCTGCTTTAAGGCATCTTTCCTTGTCGCCTTCCAAAGCATGGGCAGTCATAGCAATAATGGTTATCTCATGATTCAAGACCCTTGAATCAGGGCTCCGGATTTCTTTGGTGGCTTCCAAACCATCCATCACAGGCATCTGCACATCCATGAGTACCAGATCAAAAGGAATCTCTCTCAAAGCTTCAACAACCTCAGCACCGTTAGCTGCAGCTTCTACCCTCATTCCCATCTTTTCCAGCATGGCTGTGGCCACCTGCTGATTGACTATGTTATCTTCAGCTAAAAGCACCCTGATTTTGCTTCTCTGCATATCACGGATATAATGCCTGGTGATGATCGGTTTTGGGAGCTTTTTTTCTCCGCCGTTTTTAAGCACAGAAGTCAAACAGTCAAACAGATCTGACTGCCGCACCGGCTTGGTCAAATAAGCGGCAAATCCGATCTCTTCCATTCTCTTGGCATCGCCTCTCTGTCCCATGGATGTCATCATGACCAATCGGGTTTCCTTTATTTTTTTATCAGCTTTTATGGCACAGCCCAAAGACTCACCATCCATATCCGGCATCTGCATATCCACGATAGCCAATTGAATAGGATTCCCTTCCCTATAGGCGGTATAGAGCCTTTTAAGAGCGGTAGGACCGTCAGGAGCTTCGGATACTCGAACTCCCCAAGATTCAAGCTGGCCACTTAATACCTCTCGGTTGGTCTCATTATCATCCACTATCAGAATATAGGCTCCTCGTATATTGGCAGGTGGTTCTAATTTGTGTTTGCGTTTGGACTGTTTTTTAAAACGAACCGTAAACCAAAATTCAGAACCTTTGTTTTTTTTGCTTTTGACTCCGATTTGGCCTCCCATCTTGTTTACCAGATGGTTGGAAATGGAGAGCCCCAAACCAGTGCCTCCGGCTTTTCGAGTGGTGGAGCCATCCACTTGAGTGAAATTATCAAATATCATCTTCTGTTTTTGCTTGGAAATTCCCATCCCTGTATCACGGACCGAAAATCGAAGTAGAGCCTCTTTTTCGTTTTCTGATTCCACACTCACTCGGACATCCACCTCTCCTTCCTCAGTGAACTTCACAGCATTGGCTGTTAGATTCACCAGAACCTGCCGGAGCCGTCCAGGATCGCCTTTAAGATAGGCTGGCACGGCGGGCTCAGGAGCGCAGATAAACTCCAGTCCTTTTTCATGAGCCTGGACAGCCATCATTGAGGCAAAATCCTCCAGTAAAGTCCACAAATTGAAATTCATGGTTTCTAACTCAAAATGACCTGCTTCAATCTTAGAAAAATCCAAAATATCGTTGATGACAGAAAGAAGAGACTCCCCGCCTGAGCGTATGGTCTCTGCGTATTTTTCTTGTTCGTGATTCAGGTCCGTGTCTAAAAGCAGACCTGTCATTCCTATCACAGCATTCATGGGAGTGCGTATTTCATGACTCATGTTTGCCAAGAACTCACTCTTGGCTTTGTTAGCGACTTCAGCTTGCTTAAGGGCTTTCTGCAGTTTCCTTTCCGCTTTCTTTCGTTTGGTGATATCTCTATAGATGCCAAAAACTCCTAATTGCTTTTCTTCTGTAGAAATGGGAGAAGCAATAACCGAAACATCAACCGGGGTGCCGTCTTTTCTCCTGCGGACTGTTTCTAAAGCTATGTTTTTACCTTTGACCACATTATTAGTGATGAGCTTTGCCCGGAGAGCTTTCTCACGCGCCACTAACTTATCAATATTTTTGCCCATGACTTCTTTGAGTTTATAACCAAATATCCTTAAAAATTCCTGATTGACGTGAGTGATGACCCCCTCGTCAGTAGTGATCACAATGCCTTCCTGAGCATTCTCAAAAAGCTGTCTGAATCGGATCCTTTCTTCTTTAAGAGCCTGTTCTGCTCCCTTGTACTCGGATCCTTTTTTTTCAAGCCGGGTGATCTTTTTGCGCAGTTTGGCCACTTCTTCTAAAAGTTGGGCTTTTGTTTTTTGGCTATCTTTCATTTTTTTCTACTCCCCTGAAATAGCTGCATCAAAAACACTGACCTCCTCCTTCATAACTTTGATCGCTTATTTTAGTTTTCAAAATCAGTCTTTATGACATACAAGAAATTACAGCGTTTTTCTTATTATTATTAACTTGGTAAGGATATGCAAGACTTTTTCAAAAGTGAGCTTCATGAAATTCGGGTATGGCTGAAGCGACATTGAAGATTTAGCCTTCTGATGGCATGAATTTGATCCTGGGATATTCACAAGCTGAGGTTGCGGCAGATGCAAGGCGCAGGGTGTGAAGCTGTGGTCCTTCACTGCGAATGCCCTGCAACGAAGCAGAT
>DASRVI010000488.1:0-7479 GCA_035655135.1 Acidobacteriota bacterium
AAGGCGTATTCTTTCTTAAAAAAATGGATGACAATGGAGCTGTGTCCTACTCATTGATAACCAGTCCTGAGGAATTCAAGAACGCAGTTCCTTTATACCCTTTTATGCCGGTCAATGCAGGAAAAGCTCTCTCTAGCTTTACCTTGCTTGGTAAAACTGAGGAGCCTGTAGCGGCTGTGCTCAGACCCTGTGAACTCAGAGCTTTCGTGGAACTGATTAAAAGAGCTCAAGGAGATACGGAAAACATACTTCTCATTAGCTTATCCTGCGGTGGAGTACTCAATCTGAACTTAATGGGAGATAAAGATCAAGAAAAAACCGTATCCAAGTATTGGGAATCTGTGAAAAACGCAGAAATTTCACCTGACACCAGAGAGACTTGTCAATTTTGTGAAAATTTTCTTCCTATCAATGCAGACATCACGGTCGCGACTGTGGGATAAAAAGATCTCGACAAAGAGTTCACTCTCTTCTTCAACACTCCCAAAGGCGAAGAGTTCTCCAAAGAAGCATCCGGAAGCTCTGTTTCAGAAGAAATTGAAACAAAAGAAATCAAGGAATTTAAGAAAAAAAGAGAAGAACTCAAAGAAAAATTCTTCAAAGGAACCGAGACAGAAGAGACTGGATTGAAATCACTTATAAATATATTTGCACCTTGTCTGGGATGCCATGGATGCAGCCATGTGTGTCCTATCTGCTACTGCACTCTCTGTGAATTTGACTCCAAAACCCATGAATATCCAACCTCCAGTCTGAGCTCTGACCTTCGGATAAAAGGCGGGCTTAAGGTTCCTTCCGGAAATCTTCTATTCCATTTGGGAAGAATGACTCATATGGCTGTATCATGCGTGAGCTGCGGAATGTGCTCTGATGTCTGTCCTGTAAACATTCCTGTTGCGACCCTGTTTTCCAAGGTAGGACATTCACTTCAAAAAGAATTTGATTACTTTCCTGGAAAAGATGTTGAAGAGCCTGCTCCCCAAGGCACATACAAAGAAGATGAATTCACAAAAATCGGAGAACAATGATTTTAAACAAAATGAACAGAGGTTATAACGATGAATAACAAAGAAACCCCTAGTATAGTAGGCTTTTTGTGCAATTGGTGTTCCTATACAGGAGCTGACCTTGCGGGCACATCCCGAATGAAAATCCCACCCTCTCTAAAAACCATACGGGTCATGTGTTCGGGCCGTATAGATCCTCTTTTTGTATTAAAATCCTTTTTAAAAGGAGCGGACGGAGTCATGATGATGGGGTGTCATCCTGGCGACTGTCACTATCAAAAAGGGAACTACAACGCCCGCCGAAGATATGTTATGCTGAACGATATTTTTAAGACACTGGGTTTAGAAGAAAAACGCGTAGGTCTGTGGTGGGTTTCTGCATCTGAAGCAAGCCGGTTTGCCAAAGTCACCAATGATTACAATGAAGAAGTAAAAAAACTAGGAACGAATCCAACAAAAGAAGAAATTTTCTTGTAAGCTTAAGGTTTTATTTATCCTGACTTATTCATAAAAAAAATGGCTATTTTGCCATTATTATTTTTGTTACCATTTTTTTTAATCTCTTTCAAAATGACTAGACGACTCCTTTATAAATCATGTATCCTATGACCACTGTAACTTTGTTTTATCCAAAGGAGTGTCATTATGAACCTAAAAGTTTTTATTGCGACTTTTTGGGCGATATTTATAGCTGAATTAGCTGATAAAACGCAGTTAGTGGGAATGAGCATGGCCGCAAGGACCGGCAAACCAATTAGTGTATGGCTTGGTTCTGTATCAGCATATATAGTGGTGACTATTATATCTGTACTTATTGGGACTTTATTGAGTAAATATATCAAACCTGAAATCATACGTTATATCGGAGGGGGTGTTTTTATCATTATTGGTCTCTTAATCCTTTTGAATAAAATTTAATGACTAAAAACAAAATTGTTCGTTTGTGAACACGAACTGTCCTACAGGCGGACATATTTTTCTCTAATCATTCATCCCTTCCCTCTATTAACCCTAACTGGCATAATATTTGCATGGATTAAGTAAATGAAATCATAGGGATAGGAACTGAATATGTTTATCAACTACATCAAAGTCGCCATCAGAAATTTTTCGAGACAAAAAATTTATTCTTTTATTAATATCGCAGGTCTTGCCTTAGGAATGGGATTGTCTATATTAATCTTTTTCTATATTCAGGCTGAACTGAGTTATGACCGCTTCAATGAAAAAGCTGACCGTATTTATCGAGTAGCTGAAGAATCCAGCCAAGACGGAAGCACTGTGAGCCATGCCAATATATTTCCTATCATAGCGCCTAACCTGGTCAAAGAATTTCCTGAAATCTTAAGCGCTGTTCGGTTTGAAAAAGATCCTAGGGTGCTGGTAAGCCTAAACGAAGACAAGTTTATCGAAAACCGTTTTTTTTATGCGGACAGTTCATTTTTTGACATCTTCTCCTTTCCTCTAATAAAAGGAAATCCAGAAACAGCCCTCAATGATCCTTATTCTTTGCTTTTAACAGAGAAAACAGCAAAAAAATATTTTGGAGAAAAAGATCCTCTGGGGCAAACGCTAAATATAAATAATGAATATGACTATATAATAACTGGTGTTTTAAAAAACATTCCTCCAAATTCTCATATTAAATTTGATTTTTTATCATCGATGTCAACTCTGGAGGCTCAAGACCAAAACTATGGAAAAATTTGGGGTTCTATGTCAGCTTATACCTATATTCTTCTGGCGCCCGGGAGCTCTCCCCAGGAAATAGAGGAAAAATTTCCGGATTTCATAAGAAAACACTGCAATCAAAAGGCAGCTCTGAGTTGGAAATTTTTTCTCCAGCCTCTCACCAGCATCCACCTTCGTTCCCATCTCAATTATGAACTGGAAGCCAACGGTGACATAAAATATGTCTACATATTTTCAGCCATAGCTTTGTTTATCATCATCATCGCAGGCATCAACTTCATGAATCTCTCCACGGCCCGCTCTTCCAAAAGAGCCAAGGAAGTAGGCATACGAAAAGTTCTAGGCGCCGTAAGGCCTCAACTGGCCAAACAGTTCATGGCTGAATCTATTATAATGACTGTAGCTGCAGTTCCCTTCTCTCTGCTTTTAGTTGAATTTCTGTCCAAATCAATGCATTCATTTTTTGGAGATCAACTGAATGTCAATTACTGGAAAAATCCTCTCATTCCCTTAGGCTTTTTTATATTGGTCCTTTTTTTAGGATTATTTTCTGGAAGCTATCCTGCCTTTTTTCTCTCATCCTTCAGCCCCTCTTCTGTTCTTTATGGAAGAATAAAATCAGGAGTGAAAGGACGCTTATTTAGAAAAACTCTGGTAGTGTTTCAGTTTTCTATTTCTGTATTCCTTATCACAGGCACTCTCATTATCCATGACCAGCTTAATTTCATCCAAAACCAGGAACTAGGATTTGATAAAGAAAATGTCTTGTTCATCCCTGTGAATGACCCGGCGGTGAAAAAAAACTTCCTTCCCTTTAAGACAAAACTCCTTCAGCATCCTGATGTTCTCAATGTATCAGCTTCAACCAGCCTTCCCAGCATTGCCCCGGGGGTAGGCGCTTATGTTCCCCAAGGACTCAGTGAAGAGGATGCCTTTATTGTCAGGCATTTGTTATGTGATTATGATTTTATCAGGACTTATGGAATGAAAGTCAAACAAGGAAGAAACTTCAATCAGGCTATATCAACAGATCAAAAACAGGCTCTTATTCTCAATGAAACAGCGGCCAATCATCTCGGGTGGGATGATCCAGTGGGCCAAATATTGACAAATAGGATTGGGAAATACCAGATCATTGGTGTGGTTAAAGATTTTCATTTCAGGTCTAAGCATCAAAAAATTGAACCTCTTGTGCTGTCTCTGATACCTGATAACCGATACATTTATTATGCTTCATTGAGAATCAGCGGACAAAACATAAAACGCACCTTAAACTCTATAAAAGACACCTGGAGATCAATGGCTCCCACCAGACCCTTCCAATATTTTTTCCTCGATAACGAGTTTGATCAACTGTACAAATCAGAAATGAAAACATCCAGACTTTTTGATTTTCTCACAGTGATGGCTCTTTTTATCGCTTGTCTGGGCTTGTTTGGACTCGCTTCATACACAGCTGAGCAGCGCACTAAGGAAATGGGAATCCGGAAAGTTTTGGGAGCTTCGACTTCCCATATTTTCTATCTATTGTCCGGTGAATTTATCAAATGGATTATTCTGTCGAGTCTGATTGCTTGGCCTTTAGCCTACTACTTCATGAGTCAATGGCTGAATAACTTTGCCTACAGGATCAACCTCACTCCGCTTATATTTGTATTTTCTGCGGCTGCCGCACTTTTGATCGCCGTGCTCACAGTCAGCTTTCAAGCTTTGAAAACCGCGCGCTCCAATCCTGCTGAATCACTCCGGTATGAATAAAACTAAATTTTATCTAGAGCTTGGTCGAGGTCACTACACAAATCATCTGCATCTTCAATACCCACAGAAAGTCTTAGAGTCTGAGGCTTGAATCTGGATTTTCTTTTATCCTCATCAGATACATCTAAATGGGTGTGAAACCAAGGGCTTTCAGCCAAGGATTCAACTCCTCCTAAGGAAACAGCCAAACCAAATATTTTAAGATTATTAAGAATGGTGTAGGCTTCCTGTTTTTCTCCTTTGGGATCAAAAGTGATCATGGAACCAGGGCCTTTACACTGCTTTTGGTAAATTTCCCATTCTGTGCTGTTCTTGTCGTAAAAATCAGGATAAATAACTCTCTCAACTTTTTTGTGTTCTTTTAGGAATTGGGCAATCTTTCGGGCGTTTTCTTGAGACTTCAACACTCTTTCTTCCAGAGTATCTATGGATCTAAAAAGCAGCCAGGCGTCAAAAGCAGATGGTGTCGGTCCTGTTCCTGCCCGAATGGACTGAATTTTAAAAGCTCTGTCCCTATCTCTATCAATCACAAAACCAGCAATCAGATCAGAATGACCTCCGATGGACTTTGTTCCTGAATAAATCACTATATCAGCCCCATGTTTAAAAGGGTGCTGTAAAATAGGAGACATAAACGTGTTATCCACAGCCAAAACTCCGTCAGAATACTGATGGGTCAGGTCTGCAGTTTTCTGAATATCCACCATGGCTAAACTTGGATTGGCTGGAGTCTCAATAAACAGCATTTTCACTGTATCTGAGTGTTTTTTAAGGGCCTCTTCAACCTGATTGAGATCTGTGGCATCCACAGGAACCACATTGATCCCCATTCTATCTGATACAATATGCCTCAGCATATGGTCTGTACCGCCGTAGACAGGATATCCGAAGATCAAGGTATCTCCTGGCTTGCATAAAGCGAGTATGGTGGTAAATATGGCAGATAGACCGCTTGGAAAGTAAACAGCCGTGGGATCTTCCGCTCCCTGTTCCAAGCACTGAATGCGATCGCAGAGCATGATAAAATTTGGATTGGATAAACGCGTATAAATGGGCCATTCATCGTCAGGAGACAAGGAAGGCTCAAGACCAATAGCCCTTCGAAACATGTGCTCCAGTTTTTCCGCATCTTCAGTTGCAAACGTAGAAACAGCAAAAATAGGGGGACGCACTGCCCCCATACTCATAAAAGGATCATAGCCTACATGGGCAGCTCTAGTTTTTGATCTCCACTCTTTAGGTGGTTTTTTCCAATTACTTTTTCCCATAAATACATCTCCTCTCTATAAAGTATTTATATATATCTACTCATCTATTTTGAGACTAAATTTTTAGTCTCCCAATGTCAAGAAAAATCAATTGATAACCTGGATTATTCACAAGTCGAGGTAATACAAAGCCCTAAGAAATTTGGGTGTGGCTGAAGCGACATTGAAGATTTAGCCTTCTGATGAGTTTTTCGAGGGAACTCGGCGAAGCCGGACTGTGAGTATGTTTGACCCACGGACGGGGGGAGTTACGTAGCAGCCGAGAAAAACGAAGAAGAATGGCGTTAAAAATCTGAACGGAGCACAAGGAACATCCAAATTTCAGATCGGCCCGCCTCAATGGTAAAAAAATGGCGATTACAATTAAGAATAAAAACAAGAAAAATGTTCAAGTCATTATTTCTGAAAAAAATCTTGTGCATCGGAGAAAATAAATTGATAATGTAAACATCGACATTTTTTTATGAATAGTTCAGGATAATAGATAATAAGAAAAAAAAGGAGGTTTTTATGAAAAATTCATTTTTAAAATCACTGGTTTTAATCATTACTTTTATTTTTATTTTTAATCTCAACATCTCCGCTCAAGTCGATCCTGTACTCTTATCTGGACTCAAGGCGAGAAGCATCGGTCCTTCCAGTATGAGCGGAAGAATCGTAGCTGTGGATTCAGTGGCTTCAAATCCTAATATCATCTATGTGGGAGCTGCCACCGGAGGAGTGTGGAAGTCCACAGATGCAGGCCTCACCTGGGAACCGGTGTTTGATGACCAGCCGGTCTCTTCCATGGGAGCTATTGCCATCAATCAGTCCAATCCCAGCATAGTTTGGGTCGGAACCGGAGAAGCTGCTCCGCGAAACAGCTGTGGAGTGGGCCGAGGAGTCTATCTCACCATTGACAGCGGTAAAAGCTGGAAACTTCTAGGACTTGAGAAAACAGAAAAAATCTCAAAAATACTTTTGGACCCTAATGATCCTGACACAGCCTATGTGGCCGCTCTGGGAACAACCTGGGGAGAAAATCCAGAACGGGGAGTTTTCAAAACTATGGATAGAGGGAAAACTTGGGAAAAAGTCCTTTACGTGGATGAAAAAACAGGGGTCGCTGATATGGCTATGGCTCCTGATAATCCCAATAAAATCTTGGCCGCCCTATGGCAGCACAGACGATGGCCCTGGTTTTTTAAATCAGGGGGGCCTGGAAGCGGCCTTTATATGACCTTAAACGGAGGGAAAGACTGGAAAAAACTGACCCATGAGCATGGACTTCCAAAAGGAGAATTGGGACGAATCGGGGTTGCCTTTGCCACAACCAAACCCAATATTGTTTATGCTTTGGTGGAAGCAAAGGACAATGTCCTTCTTCGATCTGAAGACGGAGGCTACAACTGGAAAGTGGTCAACAATAAAGAAGAAGTCTCTAACCGTCCCTTTTATTACCAGAGAATTTGGGTCAATCCTGTGAATGAAAACATCGTGTACATGCTCCATTCCAGAATGATGGTCAGTGAGGATGGAGGCCAAAGCTTCACCAACCTTCCTTCCTTTACTCAAGCTCATTCTGATTTCCATGCTCTTTGGATTCATCCTAATGGAGAGAGGATGATCGTGGGAAATGACGGCGGAGTGGTGATCAGTCACAACCGCGGAAAAACCTGGCGTTTTGTAGAAAATCTTCCCTTTGGCCAATTCTACCATGTCAGTTTTGACATGGAAATTCCCTATAATCTTTATGGAGGCCTTCAAGATAATGG
>DASRVI010000489.1:0-5490 GCA_035655135.1 Acidobacteriota bacterium
GATAAGGATAAGAGAAAATGTGATGATAAGGATTCCCTGTATGGCATCAGTGATGGCTGCGGCTCTGAATCCACCCAGCATGGTGTAGATTCCCACGATAAAGGCATAAGTAAAATAGAAAATCACAGGATCTATGAAAGACACAAAAGAATTCAGTTCCCCCCGTTTATTTTTTTCATTCAGAACATCATATCTGGCTTGGTTTTCAGGACTAAGTCCTTCATCTAATCTGGATTTCAATTCTTGGTATTCCTTAAATTCCTGGATACTTATTTGTTCAGCCTGGGTGCATTTTTCTATGGGTTTGGGGGTCATGGCCATCATTGTTTTTCCAGCCACCATATATCCCACTCCACCTCCAAGAAAAGCCATTAAAATGATAAAAACAGCATAGCTCCCCCCCAGGAATTTACTTTTAAACCGTTCAGTAAAGAAGTCTCCAATGGTTGTGAGCCGGATCCGGCGAAAGAAAAAGGTAGTGAACCAGTAGAATGGAGTGAGAAAAAGCACCAAGTATTGGATCCACATCCCACCAATTCCTTGTCGGTAGATCTCTCTAGATACAGCCACAGCTTGGTCAGCGTTAGTGGAGCAGCCGAAATTCAGAAAAAATTGGTAAAATTTACCTAACCTGCGCCCAGCCTGATAAAAATCTCCAGTGTTTTGGGTCGTTTCTCCTGCTTTTTTACCCAACCAGAGAATGATCAAAACATACAGGAAAATGAGAATGACATCTATAATATGCAGCCCGAAAATATGCATTTTAACAATCTTTTTACCAAAAACAGATGTTGTTGTCGAACACTATTTTAACCTGATCTATTCATAAAAAATTCGTTACAGAGCATTCGTAGTAAAGCACCACGACTGAATGCCCCGCGCCTTGCATCTAAAACAGCCTCGACTCGTGAATAATCCAGGTTAAAAGCCGTTGTTTAAAACATATCATTGACCCAAACCAAGGGCTTTGATATAAGCAGTATGAGAGAACATGGGAAAAGAAAGAGTGAGAGTCAAGACAGGAAGAAAGGAATTTGATGAATTCTATCCTTTGATCCATTCTTTTTTACAAAGAGCTAAAATGAATATGGAGATAGACGGGGAGAAGATAACCGCATACCGCACCCCTGATACGAATTCTGTTTGGATCAGAGACTTCAGTGATATGCTGAGGGCTGTGAAGTATTTTGAAAAAGATCTCCAAAGTGCTGTGCAGCATTTTGCAGATACTCAATCAAAAAACGGTCGTATTTTTGATTATTTCACTATTTTTCCAGAGAAACTTCCCTGTGAGAGAGAGAACTGGACCAAATATGTTCGAGTGCCAGTGGAAGCTGATGTGGAATAGCGGTTTGTCGAAGCTGTATTTCTGGCATGGCAGGCCACAGGAGAGGACAATTGGCTGGAGAGAATATATCCCAATATGGAAAAAGCTTTATCTTATGCCATCAGTCATCCCTGGAGGTGGGATAAAAAAAATAACCTGATTAAAAGACCCTATACCATAGACACCTGGGATTTTGCCTATACTGCGGGTGAACATGAGTGGCTGCAGTTTCAAATCAATGACTCTACTTTTTGGGGCCTTATGCATGGAGATAACAGTGGGTATTATGAAGCTTTTAAAATCATGGCTCTGTTCAATGATTATCTAGGAAGACTCAAACAAGCAGAGAAATGGGAAAATCAAGCCAAAAAAATCAAGAAAAGGATGAATCGAATATGCTGGAACGGAAGATTTTACACCCATTTCGTTAAGCTCACTCCCATTGAGATCAAAGGGGTGGATGAAACAAAACAGCTGAGTCTGAGCAATCCTATGGACATAAACAGAGGAGCAGCCGGTCATGAAAAAGCAGTGTCCATCATCAAAGAGTATCAAAAGCGGTGGCAAAACACAGATGCATTTGCAGAGTGGTTTTCCATTGATCCACCCTTTCCCGATGGAATTTTCGGAGATGACAAGCTCAAAGCGGGAGCCTATATAAATGGAGGAATTATGCCCCTGGTCGGAGGTGAGCTTTCCAGAGCTGCCTTAGAGCATGGATTTGAAAGCTATGGTGTGGATATACTCAAGAGGTATTTCAACATGATTTCCTCCACTGGAGAGACTTATCTATGGTATTTCCCGGATGGTTCTCCTTCCACCAAAGAGACCAGCACCAGTCCTGAAGCCTCCTCTTCAGATGCCTGGGGCTCCAGCGCCATGTTTTATGCTTTTATAGAAGGATTGTGTGGCATAAAGGATCAAACAAAAATTTTTCAGAAAATAAGGATTGCCCCCAGATGGAGCGCGGCAGGAGTGGAAAATGCTGAGGTATCGATTGAGTATGCGGCTTCTGAGAAATCTGTCCGTTATACCTACACCCAAAAAAAAGAAAGCATTGAATTAGAGGTAGAATGCCCTTGGAGTGATGTGTTTTTTCATATTCTTCTCCCGGTTAATTCAAAAGTAAAATCAGTTTATGTAGATGGGAGACAGTTAGATTTTAATCAGAAGACCATAGAAAACAGCTGTTATGCTGACTTTGATATGAAAAAAATAGGGAACATTTTTATTAAGATTCATTTAAAAGAGGGGAAACATTGATGAGAAGAAATTTATTTTCAATTGTTTTAATTCTGTGTTTTATTGTGACAGGGACTATCTAATTGTGAATGTTGTTGACCTTGAAATTCATTCTATACTATCATAACCTTAGACTAGCCGGAAAAAAGCCTATAAGCAAAAAAAAGGCAGAGGAAGTCACCTTAACGGATGAATAATCTAATTATTAAAAAGTAAACTTAGGAGTGCCCTTCATGGCAGGAGACAATAAAAAGAAACAGAATCAACCCGACAATAACCTAAAAGATATTTCTGATTCTCAAACCGCAACCCTAAATACTCCTGTGTATAAGCTAAAAAGGGGCATGAAATTCGCAAACCGGTATGAAGTGATTGAAGAATTAGGAAGGGGGGGGATGGGAAAAGTTTACAGAGTAGAGGACATAAAGATCAAAGAGGAAGTAGCACTCAAGGTATTGAGGCCAGAAATATCTGTAGATAAAAATCAAATTGAGCGGTTCAGCAATGAGATCAAACTGGCTCGGAGAATTTCACATAAAAATGTGTGCCGAATGTATCATTTTGGAGAGGAAAAAGGGCTTTACTACATGATCATGGAATATGTGCTTGGAGAAGACTTAAAAAGCACCATGAAAAGGGTAGGGCCTTTGAGTGCGGGAAAAGCGATTTTAATTGCAAAGCAGATTGGCGAAGGGCTCTCCGAAGCCCACAGTTTGGGTATCATACACCGAGATCTAAAGCCTCAAAATATCATGATTGACAAAGAAGGAAATGTCAGGATCATGGATTTTGGAGTGGCTCGGTTTGTTAAAGGCAAAAGCATTACAGATGTAGGTACCATCATAGGAACTCCAGAATACATGTCACCTGAACAGGCATCGGCCAGAGAAGTAGACCAGCGTTCAGACTTGTATTCATTAGGAGTTATTATCTATGAGATGGTCACAGGCCGCACTCCTTTTTCTGGTGATACAGCTTTGAGTGTCGCTATCAAGCACAAAACAGAGAGCCCCAAGGAGCCCAAAGAATTCAATGAACAGATCCCGGACGAGCTGAATCAGTTAATCCTTAAATGTTTGGAAAAAGACAAACAAGAAAGATATCAGAATGTGAGTGAACTGCTTGCTGAATTAAAGAGAATAGAGGAAGGCATTCCTACAACTGAAAGAGTTATGCCCCAGAGTCGGCCGTTTACTTCAAAAGAGATCACAGTCAAGTTCAACCTAAAGAAAGCATTAACCGCCTTATCCATTGTGATCATAGGAGGCATCATCGCTTTTGCTGTTTGGAAATTCATCCCTTCCATAAAATCTGAGGGAGAATCGTCTCAACAAGAAATACTTGTAGATGAAAAATCTCCAGAGAAGGATGATTATTTTTATTTAGGGGAAAAGTTGCTTGAGGAAAATAATCTTGCTCAGGCGCTGATTCAGTTTGAAAAAGTTTTAGATAATGATCCCTATGATCTGGAAGCTCGATTAAAAGTGGCTTTGATTTTGAAAAAACAAGGAAAAACAGAGGAGGCTCTCTCAGAATACAAAAAAGCGATTGAAATAAATCCTCAAGATCCTAGATCTTATGAGAGCCTTGCCTCACTGTTTGAACAAAAGGACGATTTAAATAAGGCACTTGCTTTTTATGAGAAATATCTTAAAAACGCGCCTCATGATGAGAAATTCGCCCGGATTGGAAAACACATAAAAGAATTAGAAGCAAGGACCAGGGCTGAAAAGATTGAGGAAGAGATGAGTTCTCCTTTCATAGAAAAAGAAGAGGAGAAGCCCAAAAAAGAAAAAGCAATCCCCAAAAAAGCAGAGGCTGAAGAAGAAAAGCAAAAAGGAGTCACAGAAAAGACAGAAGCTGAAAAAAAAGAAAAAGAACCAGTAAATGTGGAACCGAAAGCCGAAACCGAACCAGAGAGAAAGACACAACAGCAAATAAAGGAAAAAATTGACCTAGGTATTGATCAATTTGAGAAAGAGAATTATGAAAAAGCTATTTCTTTGATGGTTGAAGTTTTGGAAATAGACCCTGATAACTCAAAGGCAAAGGAATATTTGGATTTGTCGAAGAAAAACATAGCCGAACAGCAAATTCAAAAAATGGTGAATGAGTACAGCGAGTCTTTAAAAAACAGCACTTTGGTTTCATTTTATGAAAGAAACTGTACTTCAGAATTTTTTCCTGAAATAAAAAAAGATGCTGAATGGATAGTCATGTCGTATGATGAATTGAACTCGTTTATCTCTGATATAACCATTCGATTTATAGAGGAAGACAAAGCAGAAGCAAATATTTCTCTTATTATCACAGGTATTTTAAAAAGAGACAGGATCAAGCAGGCCCTTTTTGAAGGGATCTATAAGTGGCAGCTAGTGAAGCAAAACAGTCAATGGAAAATTAGTGGAGTCAGCTCTCAATCCACTAATAAATAGGATGAATAAAAAAGGAGTCCGTATAATGGATAGAAAAGCAGGGATAAAGATTTTGTTTGTTCTCTTCATTTTAGGAATATTGATGACGAATATCTTATCTGCAGATACCCAAAAGATTCGGGTAGTGGTGAAAAATTCAAGCATCAGGTTAGAGCCTGATGTGCAGAGCGAAATCATAGATTCTCCCCCCTTAGGCGCTGTTTTTGAAGTGATTGAAAAGATGGATGTCTGGTACAAAGTAAAGCTTAATTCACAAAAATATGGAAGAGAAGAAGGTTATATAAACATAATGTTTATTGAGGAATTGCAGGAGACAGAAAAGCCTCAACAGGAGATTGAGAAGAAACCTGAAGTTCAAAAAAAGGATATTGAAGCAGAAGGTGAAAAGATAGAGGAAAAGAAAAGAACAATTGAATCCGAAGCCAAAAAGAAAGAAGAAGAAAAATCGGAAAAATTTGAGTGGGAGGCTGCTGGAACGGGAATGGA
>DASRVI010000490.1:0-5753 GCA_035655135.1 Acidobacteriota bacterium
TACATGCATAATAACATCCATCAAAACAGTCCTTGGAAAAGAGATCCAGCAGAGGGTAAAGATCGAGGGGTTTGAGCTCTTCTTGGTGGGAATTGTCCACGGTCCCTGTTTCATTAAAGATGGTGTTCCCTGGATTAGCCCCTGTGAGTCCGATACTCATCCAAATAACCATGACTGAAATAATTAAAATGTGCCGGATGCTCATAAATGACCTTTTTTGATCCATTTTTGGGAATGGACTCATTCTGTGATTATTTGAACCAGTTCCACTCTTCGGTTTTGCTTTCGACCTTCTTCTGTTTGGTTGGTGGTGACCGGACAAAGAGGTCCAACTCCTCTGGCTCTAAGTCTTTCTCCGGAGGTTCCGTACTCATCCACCAGCTTCTGCACCACAGCATGAGCTCGATTTTTAGAGAGATTCAGGTTATAGTCCAGAGTTCCGGTCATGTCTGTGTGGCCCACGACATAGACTTTGAGTGTGGGATGGTCACGAAGCATCTCTGCAATGGCCTGGAATGTGGGCCCTGATTCAGGCTTTATCTCTGCGCTGTCAAAGTCAAAATAGATTCCATAAATGACTGTACGTCCTGTGGACTCTATATCGCCGGCCATGGCCTCAGGGTCAGCCGTCACTTCCTGTTGGGAAAATGACACCGAACTCAAAGCCGATAAAAGAAAAACAAAATAAAAAAGCACTCTGGTCTTTCTTCTCATGATTTTTGCCTCCTTCACCTCAACCGAATATCCCTATCCGATTAGTTTCACGACTCCCAATTTTGCTATTTGGATCCAATGCTTTTAAGATAAAAAATAGGTTTTTTTGATGTGATGATTTCCCCTCCATTTCATCAAATATTTTCCCACTAATCGACTCTATAGATTATAATACATATAAATAATAAGTCTGGTCAACAAGAAAACCAAGTATATTCTGATTGTTCCTCAAGGACAGCAGGGAGCTGAGCTTGAGGAGACAGGACTGTTTGTGATCTCTCATGGTCCGACTCCCAAAATTAGAACCAAAATTTATTCATTTCACGTGATTTGATACGCCCAATTTATCTATGTTCTCAAATCCAAATCGGTTATAATAAATAACCCAAAAACAAGAAGAATCATGTTACTCATCATATGTTTATTAATCGGCTTTGGCGCTGGATTTATGAGCGGGATGTTTGGAATAGGAGGCGGCTCTATAAGAACTCCTCTTCTCTATATGGCAGGACTTCCTCTTTTGAGTGCTTTCGGAATAAACTTATTGGTCATTCCCTTCTCTTCTCTTATAGGAGCCATAAGCCATAAAAAGAATATCAATCGGAAATGGGCTCCCTACGTGATTATTGGAGGAGCTTCCGGATCAATCATAGGTGCCTTTCTTGCAGGTTTGATCCCGACTTTAGCCCTTGCCGTTATTTTTGTGGTTGTTTCTTTACTGACTGTATCTGGAATTTATTTGGACAGGATTGCCCCAAAACTGTCTCAAAAAATCAGCCCCAATGCCAAAAATATGGTGGGTGGAACCCTTTTTCTTAATCTGCTCACTGGCATGAGGGGAGGAAGCGGCGGTTCTCTATTCCCGCCTTTTCTAAGGGCTATGAAGCTTGATATGCGTGAAGCCATAGCCACATCCTTATTTGCCACTATTTTCACAGCTGCAGCAGCTATCATTATCTATTGGTACCGGGGCAATATCCTATGGCTTCAGGCCTTGGCCGTGATTATTGGTTCCATAGCCGGAGCAAGAATAGGGAGTCTTGTATCTCTCAGAACCAAACCTATGTGGTTAGAAGTCGGGCTTTCCATATTGGTAGTCATGCTTGCACTGATTGTCTTGTTTAAGGCTCTTTAAGGTCCGATCCCCTTTTAACAAATAAATTGGGGACGGTTTACTTATTCACCTATTTATTAAAAGAAAATCCGCAGCTTGATCTTTTTGAAAAACTATAACTTCCTAAATCAGGTAAATAGATAAACCGGACCCAATTTAATAGGACCCAATTTAATATAGTCATGCAAAGAGCCTAAATACTATTTCTGGGATTGGGGCCTTCTTGCAGATTCTGCCCTGAAAAGCCAGTGATGTCATGCCTGTTTTGCTGTGGGAAACATCTCTAAGGCCTGTCAAAGGCGGAAGAAGCACATCCATATCCTTAAACCGCTGATTTGGGGGGCCAAATAGCGGCTTTAAGGGGCAAATATGGAGTGCCAAATAGGGTTAAGTTGTTGATATGAAATGATTTTAGTTTGGATTTCTTGGTCTGACCCCCTATGCCAATCTCCTATGCCTACTCCTATGCCCTCTCAATGCCACCCCCTATGCCTAAAGAAAGGAAAAGCTTACAAGACTTCTGAGGAAGCAAAAAAGCACATCAAATCCTTATGAAATATGAATTCTCAGGACTGTCCTCCTTTTACGGTATTATTCATATCTGAGAGAGTTGACCGGATCGGAGAGCGCGGCTCTGATTACCTGATAGCTCAAAGTGGAAAGAGCAATGAACAAAGTCACCAAACCAGACAATACAAACAATCCGAATCCAAGGTCCACCCGGTAAGCAAAATGTCCCAGCCACTGCCTCAACACAAAATAAGCCAGAGGCCAGGCAACAAGATTCGCTGCCCCCACCAAAAACACAAACTTTCTCCCAAGAAGCCGCATGATGGAGACTACCGATGCCCCCAGGACTTTGCGGATTCCTATTTCCTTTTTTCGTCTCTCCGCTGAATACGAGCTGATCCCAAACAATCCAATGGCTGCAATGAAGATGGCAAACCCCGTGGAATATCCCGCTACTTTCTGTCTCAATTGGACATCCTCGTACTGCCGGTCAATGTCATCATCCAGAAACGAATACTGAAACGGCACTTCAGGAACCACCTCATTCCACTTGGCTTCCAGCTTTTCGAGTCCGCTCGATATCTGATAAGGATTCAGTTTGGCAAGAATATAATTGATGCTGTCCACAGGGCTGGTGTGCATGATAACCGGCCCGATTTCATTGGCTAAGGACGAAAAATGAAAATCCGCCACCACCCCGATGATCACTGGATTATCCAGGCCCCGGTTCACAAATCCGTCCAGCCGCTCTCCCACTCCGCTATCCATCTCAAATCTCTCTATAAGCGCCTCATTCACAATCACTGCGTCGCTCTTGTCGGTTGAAAATTCCCGGCTGAAATTCCTCCCAGCTTCCAAATCCATATTCATCATTTGGATAAAGTTTTCATCGATCCTGTATACGTAAGCCCGTCTCTCCTCCCCTTTGCTGTTTTCAAAACCCACCCGATCATATCCCCGGTTGAACGAGTAGCTGATCCCTGATATCCCGGCGATCTCCCGATCACCTCGGAATTCATTTTTAAAAAGCTCTGTCACCCGGTCCCCGTCCACGCTCTGATAATTGCTGCGGATAACCACCACCTGTTCCTTATCAAATCCCAGATCTTTTTTTTGAATAAAGGACAGCTGCTTGTTTACCCCCAAAGTCCCGATGAGAAAAAAGGATGTGAGCGCGAACTGGAACACAATCAAGGCTTTGGAGAATGAATTGGAGCCGCCAAATTTGAGTTTGTGGGAAAAGATGTGAATGGGCCGAAACGATGAGAGAAGAAGAGCCGGGTAAATCCCAGCCACAAGTCCAGCCATTAAAGAGATGAGAAACACCGCCGCCACGCTCCCCAAATCGCCGAGGGAAGAGAGCCTCAAATCCACACCCACCATGGAGCTGAATAAAGGAAGCCCTATTTGAACTAGGGAAATGGCCATCACTATAGCAAAAAGACTCGCCAAGACAGCTTCGGTTAAAAACTGCAAGACCAGATTTTTTCTCTCAGCGCCCACCACTTTGCGCACCGCGATCTCTTTGGTTCTGTTTGAAGAGCGGCTTATAAAGAGATTCATGAAATTAATACACGCAATGAGCAGAATGCCCAGTGCCACAGCGCCTAGATAAGTGGCATAGGCCGGGTTGCTTGTTTTGGCCACACCGCTGTATTTCAAATCCGAATGATGGACATCTTTGAGAGGAGTGAACTTGGTTTTAAGCGGCTGGAAATCAAATGTCCAGTCTCCCCTGGCTCTTTGTTCGGCAAAATCCTCTCCCTTGTATTTATCCCAAAAGGAAATCATCTTCTTTTCAACCTCTTCAATACGAGCGCTTTCTTTGAGAAACACATAGGTGGGCGAATTCCAGGAGTTCCATGAGTCCTGCCTCTCACGAAACCACTCAAACCGGCTCAAAAGGTCATATGGCACCACAAAATCAAACTCAATAGAGGAATTCGAAGGGAGTTCCTCCACCACGCCGCTTACGGTGAGCGGTACATAATCTTCGCCCAAAAGCACATCCAGGGTCTCTCCCGTAGGATCCGTGTCTCCGAAATATTTCTGTGCCATCTCATCTCTGAGCACCACCGAATACCGCCTGTCAAAGGAATATTCCGGTGTGCCGGATTGGAAAGCAAATGAAAAAATTTGGAAAAATGGCCGGTCTGCCATGAGCAAGGTTTCCTCATCCACCATTTGTCCGCTCCGCACAAAGGTCTGTGTGTCTGAGAATCGAAGGGCATGCTCGATCTCCGGGATCTCTTGTTCCAGAGCCGGTCCAAAAGGAATGGGAGCGTGCACATAGTATCCCTCTTCAGTCCCGTCTGGCTCAAAACGGGTGTGGATGACCTGAAAAATCCGGTCTTTGTTTTCATGAAAGCGGTCATAAGAAAACTCATTGCTCACATAAAGGTAAGTCAACACAGCCACAGCCAGCCCGAGAGAAAGCCCGAATATATTGATGGCGGAGTGGAGCTTGTTTTTAAACAGATTCCTCAGCGCTATTTTTATATAGTTTGAGATCATGACGACTTCTCCTTAGAAACAGATAGAGATGCAGGCACGTTTTGGCCCTTGATTTGATAGAAAAACACGGCAACTCTATATTAAGCAAGAAATATGCCAATCTTTAGATATAGGGGAAGAACGTTTTGAGATGGGAATAGCGGAGGGAAAATTGTCTCATATTGAACACTTTGTGTTCGCTAACGGACAAGGGAGAAACGCCATTTTTACCCTATTTATGACATCTTTGATTCCAAATTTGCATATTTGATGTCCCTGGCGGCAAGCTCTTATGAAAAAAATGAGGAAATTAGGTAAACGGGTAAGCTGGCACCGCTTTTTTATATAGTACTTGTATCATTCAATCCAGTCAATTTGTGGGTTGCTGCCCCCTTAAACCGATGATTTGGGGGGTCAAATGGCAAGTTTAAGGGGTAAATAAAGGGGTATGCCTGAGTTTACGTTATTGAAAAAAAACAAGATTCAGTGAGATTCTTTGGTCTGACCCCGACCCCAGACCGACAACGACCCACGACCCCAACCGACCCCAACAATAATACACTGCCCATTTTAGGCTAAATTGGGAACCCCCATCTTCATCACCAGATGTCTTCTGAATCAAAATCCGGGTCATCATATTTTTTGACCGTTTCAATCCACTGGCTCTTGCATTCCTTGATTTCCTCTTCCATGTTGGAGACTTCTTTGTCTTTAACCTGGCCTATTTTATTTATGTAGGAATAGAAATGCTTCAAGCTCGCGATATTTTCTTTTATTGTATCAGGTGAGGCCCACATAGCTTTCCTTATGAACCAAAAGCCCAAAAAATAGTCTAATTGGTTCACTCCCTCAGAAGCCTTTTTGGGACTGTCATACAACAAGAAGTGATTGATATAAAAATCAATATTTTGGACGTGCTTAT
>DASRVI010000491.1:0-3806 GCA_035655135.1 Acidobacteriota bacterium
GTGAAAGCTGAGGATGTGGAAGGTATTCTTGAGGAAATTCTCAATGAGGTCAAAGAGTGGGGGCACAAGGCGTATATAGCCCCTATCGGGGGTTCACTGACTGGCTTTTCTATGAAAATTCCTCTGGGAACCGTGGCATACGTGGATGCCTATTTGGAATTGAAAAAGCAAATGAAATCTATCCATAAAGACATTGATTATATTGTTTTAGCTTCTGGATCTGGCAGCACTCAGGCCGGGCTTATAGCCGGAGCCAAATTATGCGGGGATGATACAAAAATATTAGGGATCAGTGTTTCTGAAGAGAGAGAAAGCTTTAGCTATGAGATCAAAAAAATCACAAAGCAAGTAGGGGATTGTTTAGGATTAAAAATGGAATTAACTGATAAGGATATCATTGTTCTGGATGATTATATTGGAGAAGGTTATGGAGTTTTAAATGAAAAAGTTTCGCAAGCTGTAAGACTCATGGCTTTAAAGGAAGGAATTTTCATTGATCCTATCTACACTGGAAAAGCGGTGGCCGCCCTATTGGATCTCATTAAAAAAGGAACTTTCAAAAAAGGGGATAATATATTATTTATGCATACAGGGGGCACATCTGCTCTATTCCCCTATAAGCAGGGGATTAAGAAATTTCTTTCCGAAAAACAGGAAATCCGGAACAAGGTTTAAAATCCCTTGTTCCGGGTTTTTATTATCAGTTATCTTGTGGTTTTCTTGAGATATTTTAAGAACTCAGCCTCTGTGGAAATCATAAGCCATGTCTTATCATCCATGATTTTGCGGTAAGTCTCCAGGGTCTTCATAAACTGGTAAAATTCAGGATCCCGGTTATAAGCCTGGGCATAGATCTTGGTTGCTTCTGCATCGGCTTTACCTTTAATCTCCTGAGCTTTCCGGTAGGCTTCGGATTGTATCTTTTTCAGCTCTCTTTCTTTCTGTCCGCTGATTTCAGCAGCTCTTCCATCTCCTTCTGAACGGTATTTGGATGCGATGCGCTGTCTTTCAGCGATCATTCTGTCAAAGACTTTCTGCTGGACTTCATCCACATAATTGATTCTTTTAATCCGCACATCCCTCAGTTCAATACCGACTTCTTTTGTTATTTCCGATGATTTGGTTAATATCATTTCAGCGATCTTTTCTCTGCCGGTATTGATTTTTCTTATCTCCTCTTTATCCAGAATGAATTCAAGTTCCTCTGTGATATCAAATTCTCTGTTGGTGGAACGAACCAGTTCGATCAAGTCATAACTGGCCACTATATTTCTGGTCTCTCCGTCAATGATGTCATCCAGCCTGGATTGGGCTCCTCTTTCATCAAAAACTCGCTGAAAAAAGGTGAGAGGCTCTTCAATCCGCCATCTGGCATAAGTATCCACCCAGATATATTTTTTGTCTTTAGTAGGAATTTGATTGGCAGCGCCGTCCCATTCAAGCCATCTTTTTTCAAAAAAGTTCGCTTTTTGAATAAAAGGCATTTTGATATGAAGGCCTGCTTTTGTGATGGCATCTCCCATTGGCTGGCCGAATTGAGTGATGATCACCTGGTTCATTTCAGATACAACAAAAAGTGCATCGGAAAGGATTATCAAAATAAAAAACGCCACTGCAATGATTATTAGATACTTTGTCTGCTTCTTCATTTCTCTACCTCCTTTTTTCCAAAATTGAGTAGAGGCAGTATGTTTTTCTGAGCCTCATCAAAAATAATTTTAGTGTCAATATTAGGCAATATCTCTTCTATGGCTTCAAGATAAAGTCTTTTTCGGGTCACTAAAGGCGCACGGGAGTATTCCCGGTAAACATCTATAAACCGCTGTGAGTCTCCTTGAGCATTATTCACCCTTTCTGTGGCATACCCTTCCGCAGCCCTGATGGTTTGTTCTGCTTCTCCTTCTGCTTTGGGAATGATCTGGTTGTAATCAGACCAGGCTTCATTTATTTTTCTTTCTTTTTCCTGTAGGGCTTCATTCACTTCATTAAAAGAAGGTTTAACTGGGTCTGGAGGATTGACATCCTGGAAGATCAACTGGCTGACTCTTATCCCGATTTCATAAAGGTCACACATTTCTTGAAGTTCTTGTTGAGCCTGGAGAGCGATCCGGGCCCTTCCAATCGTTATCACCTCGTCCACAGAATTGTCTCCCACTATTTTTCTGACTACAGCTTCAGTCATACACCGGAAAGTGTAGTCCACATCTCTTATTTTGAATAGATATTCATAGGGATCCTTAATTCTGTACTGGACGATCCATTCAGTAACCACCACATTCAAATCTCCGGTCAGCATGACCGATTCCTTTTCAGCGCTCTGAGTTGTTCTGTATTGGGTACGTATTCCAGGTTCTGCTGTTCTGAATCCAAATTCCATTTTCAGCTGTCTTTGGACAGGAACCTTTAGAACTTTTTCTATAACTGGAACCTTCATATGAAGTCCTGGATCCGTGGTGCGCACAAATTTACCCAAACGAAGAATAATTCCAGCCTCTTCCGGCTGTATTTGATACACAGAGCTTGCTATGAGGATGATTATGACCACAGCTGCCACACCCATTTTTACATATTTAGGGTTGATTTTTGGCATTTTAAATTCCATGCTTGGAAAATCATTAGCCATTTATACCTCCTGCATGAATAGATTTGAATCAATCATATCATACATAGTTTTGTTTTTAAAGAGAGGAAGAGGAACCATGCCCGATCGATGTTTTTTTCTATTTGATGATAGAGGATACTGTGTGATCCAGTTTTTTTAAAGATGTCTGGAAATTTTTCATCTTGGAGTGATTCAATATCTTGATATTTTTAAAGCCAGCTCCGGTTATGATGAGAACGATTTGGTCCTGAGGATCCAATTTTTTTTCTCTTTTCAATCTAAAAAGTCCTGCCAATGCGGCGGCTGAAGCCGGAAGACAAAAAAGCCCCTCATAAGAAGCTAACAGAGATTGAGCTCTAAGAATTTCAGTATCTGAGACTTTAATCATTTGTCCCTTCATTTCTCTGATCATTTTTAAAACAAGATTCCCTCCAGGGGGCGCCGGATTGTTTATGGATTGAGCCACAGAACCAGCTTTTTTTATCCGGGTGTATTTGGACTCTCCTTTTAAAAAAGCCTCAGCTATAGGTGAGGCTTTTTCAGGCTGGACCCCGATAAAAATAGGGTATTGATCAATCCTATGGCTCTTTTTCAGTTCTTTAAATGCTTTCATAAGTCCTATGAAATGGCCTCCTGAACTGACTGGCACAAAAATATGAGTGGGAATTTTTGCTTTAAATTGATCAAATAGTTCAAAGGCAGTGACTTTGTATCCTTCAATACGAAAAGGATCAGTAGAGTTAATAAAATATATATGATTTTTTCTCCCTGTCTCAAGACTTTTGTAAAAAAGCTCACCGTAATCTCCCTTCACTTTGATGAGGATGGCTCCATGTACAGCTGCAGAATAAAGTTTCTCATCAGAGGTTTCTTCTGAAACAAGAACAAGTGTTTTGATTCCAGCTCTAGCGCCATAAGCTGCTGTAGATACGGCCATATTTCCGGTAGAAACAGTGCCTATTGTTTTGATTCCCATGGACACTGCCTTGTGTACGGCGATGACTGTCCCCCTGTCTTTAAAACTTCCAGTAGGATTCAGCATTTCATTTTTAATATAAATTTCAGGCAAATTGAATTGATCCATCAACCTATTCAGTTTTAATAGGGGAGTGCTGCCTTCTCCCAAGAAGAGTTCAGGCTTTATTTTCTCTACTGGCAGGAAATCAATATATCTTTCTAGAGGAGAGCTTTTTTCAGTGTGGAT
>DASRVI010000492.1:0-2036 GCA_035655135.1 Acidobacteriota bacterium
ATCTTAAAATTCGGAGGGGTGGAAATTCATCAGGCTAAACAAGAATTTGTAGCCGGTGGAAAGCTTTTCCCAGCAGGATCCTTTGTGGTTCTAATGTCCCAACCTTACAGACCCTATGCTCAGTCACTCCTTGAGAAACAGGAATATCCAGACATCAGGCAGTATCCCGAAGGACCTCCTGTACCACCCTATGACAATGCCGGATGGACCCTTCCCCTTCAGATGGGAGTGGAATGTGAACAAATCAACACCCCTTTTGAAACCAAACTCGAAAAATTAGAGGAAATTCCAGACCTGGAAATCCCGGTCCCTGCTGAAGAAGCCCCCTACATTGTCCTTGATTCCAAACAAAATGCCTCTTATTCAGTCATATTCTCTCTGCTCAAAAACAATCCAACAGTTTCCCGCTCCAAACAACCAGTCAATGGAGAGGGATTCCACGCTTGCTTTGGAAGCTTTATCGTTGAGAACACCCCCCAGATCCAAAAAGAACTTCCAGCACTTCTTGAAAAATGGAATGTCCAGGCTTATTCCCTGAATGATGTATCCAATATAGAGAAGGATCCCTTAAAAAACCCAAGGATTGCGCTTTATCAATCTTGGAAATCAAACATGGACGAAGGATGGACCCGGTATGTTCTTGACGACTTAGAGGTTCCCTACACCACCATCCACAACAAAGACTTTAAAGACAAAAAAGACAAACCCGCAGGCCTGAAAGAGAAATTCGATGTGATCGTGTTTGCCAGCGAAAGTCCTGACATCATAAAAACGGGAAAACCAGATCCCAAATCCAGATATGCCCGATACTACACTGAAGGTCCTCCTGAATATGAAGGAGGAATCGGTAAACAAGGAGTGGAAGCTCTCAAAACTTTTGTGTCTGAGGGAGGAATCCTGGTCACTCTAAACGATGCCTGCGATCTGGTTATTGAGGAATTCAAGCCCCCTGTGTCTAATACTCTGGAAGGAGTATCCAGGGAAAAATTCTTCTGTCCCACATCCATCCTGGAGCTGAATGTGAATAAAAGATCTCCCATCGGTTATGGAATGGCTGCTGAAACAGCAGCGGTTTTCTCCCGAAGCAAGGCTTTCCGAACCAGCATTCCTGATATGGAATGGGATCGGACCGTGGTGGCAAGTTATCCTAAAAAAGATATCCTGCTCAGCGGATGGCTGTTAGGAGAAGACACCCTCAGCCGGAGAGCAGCTGTGGTTGATGTGACCTATAAAAAGGGTCATATCATCCTCATAGGGATCCGATGCCAGCACAGAGCCCAATCTCACGGAACCTACAAATTCATGCTGAATGCCATGCTCTACCCTGAAACCAATTAACCTGGACTACTCATAAAAACACGGCGATGTTTTTATCGTTGATTTGTGAATAATCCAGGTATTAAAAACTAAAAATTGTAGACGAGCGTCACCACCACCTCGGTCATCCACACCTCGAGCAGCCAATAGCTCCGGAGAAAGCTCTGTGATTTCATGAAAATTTTCTCTTTAATATTTGATGACCTCAGGAATAAGCAGAGTGGGAACACTGTTTTCTGAAAAGATCTTATTGACCTGTTTTGCCTTTTCACCCAGATACTTGTTGATGAGACCCATTCCCTCCCCAAATTTCTGCTGCAGTTCATTAAAATAACCCATCTGCATGGTCGTGGGAGCTTTGTTCACACTGTCTATGGATTGAAACAAGTCACTCAACCGTTCAATAAGCCGCGGACCCTCACTCCAGAAGGGTACGCCCTCTGGCCTGCTCAAGACATCCTGAATCTTCTGGATTTCTTTGATATGGTTTTCAATGATTTCCATGACCTCTTCCGGAAATTGAGCCGGTTGTTTCAAGATGGTATTTTTCCTCTCTTTGAGCTGTTCTAAAACCGTATCCAAAGCTCTGAGTCCATCGTTCACATGGGACTGCATAAAGCATAAATCAGAGGCGTATTGATGTTGAGTCTTAAGGTCACCTTCACTGACATCCACAGTGGGATCCACTCTAACAGTTAGTTCTTCCTTAAAAGCCTGTT
>DASRVI010000493.1:0-3354 GCA_035655135.1 Acidobacteriota bacterium
TCTTAAAAAGGCGTCCCCACATCTGGGCTTCCCACTGTTCGGGAACAAATGTCCATGAAGGATCTGTGATCAGCTTTTCGAACTGGTCAGCGCCTTTTTCTCCCAATAACTTCAGCATTTTTTTATAAAGAGGACCGCCTATAGGATCTATATCCGTATGATGCGAAGCCAGCACACAGAGTCCTTTATCCTTAAGGATGGAAGAGCAAACCACTCCTGCTTTGGCAGCTTGATAATGGTTGACTCCCACATACCCGGAGTGACTGATCACCAGGTCATATTTTTTATGAACTGGAATGGATGCGTATTGTTTGAGCTTTGTAACAGCCTTGGTATGGGCTTTTTCCATGTTTCCTGAAAAAACTCCGGTTAATCGGTATTGGGAATCCAGGGTGACATTAATAATCATGTCACATCCTGCCATTTTGGCTACTCTGAGCGCCTCTTCATGGACCGGATTTTCTTGAAGCACTAAATCTTTGGCTTTGGGATGGGCGAGGATAGGGCCGCTGTGAAGAAGATAGGTGGAGTCTTCAGAAATGAGGCCCGGACAGATGGCTTTTCTACCTCCTGAGACTCCAGCCATAAAATGGCTTTCCACCAGACCTGTGCATATTTTTATATCACTCTGCACATAGAATCGATTCAGATGGATTTGACCTCCGAATTCGGTTTGTCCCACATAGACAAGATCGTCTTTGTTTCGGCTGTCATGGTTGATGATGCGGATTCCTGATTGAAATATTCGTGGATCCAGGAATTCCTTGAGTTCTTTTTCACTCATAGGCCGGTGAATTCCTGTGGCAACAAGGATGAGGATCTGAGAGGAGGGGAGACCCGCTTCCATCATTTGTTGGATAAGAGGGAACAGGATTCCTTGTTTTCCTCTGTAGGGAACTGGCCGGGTGTTATCAGATATAACCACCACAGCCTGAGCCTGCGGATTGTGTTTAAGCTTCTCCTGGATGAGGTTTTTAACAGAAGGGGAACCAATGGGATGGGAAAGGGATTTACATATCTTTTCTTCAGGATTCTCCAGAAGAGCGGCTCTTCCCATTTCAAGAAGATCAGATTCTCCGGGCACTTGGAAAGAAAAGCTTGTTTTTCCTAGATTGAAAGTCACGCTTTTCATGATTTAATTCCAATTATTATGTGAAATTCTTGCGCTTTTGTATAAAATAAGATAAAGACAGTAATTATTCAAGCGGATTCTATGGAAAAGAAGATTAAAAATATCGGATTACTAGGAAGCATCACTCACGATGTGATCACGCTGCCTTCGGGAAAAATTTTCAAGGGATTGGGAGGGATTCTTTATCCTGCTTCTGTGCTGTGCGGACTGGATAAGAATGTCACTCTCATGACAAACCTGGCAGAGGAGCTGGCCTCTTCGGTGCTCAGCTTAAAAAAAGACTGGTCTACTATTAACTTCAATGGGGTTAAGAGCGTGCCAGGCCCTGGAAACAAAGTTAAACTCTATTATTCTGAACAAGAGGAGAGGCAGGAGATTATGGAATCAGTGGTTCCACCTTTAGAGGCCGGGAAGATTCTCAGTAAGCTTCCGGACATTAATTTTTTGGTTTTACTGATGATTTCTGGTATGGACATCACGCTCAGAGACTGGAATAAGGTAAAGGAAAAAGCCACATGTCCCTTATGGATGGATATACATTCGCTGGCGCTTTCTCCGGAAGTGGGTAAGTTCAGGAAATATTCTCCCATTACCAAATGGCGCGACTGGGTTAGGGGAGTGGATTATGTGCAGGCAAACAGAAAAGAGGCCGCTTCTATGATGGGCTGTCCTGATATAAACCCGAGCGAAGAGGAACTTTCTCTTTTTGGAGAGTCAGTCCTGAAACAAGGGGTCAGGGCTTTTTTCATCACCCTGGGTAAGGACGGGCTTTTATTGGCTACTCCTCAAGGAGCCCAAAAGATGAAGCCTGAAGGATCGAATAAAGTGGTGGATACCACAGGATGCGGAGATGTTTTTTGCGGGGCAGCGGTTTCTCGATTATTGGAAGGAAAAAATGTCATGGATGCGGTTGGATTCGGTCTTGAATTAGCCACAAGAGCAGTAGGAAGATCAGGAATAAGAGAGATTTTTGAGATGACTAAGGAATTTAAGAGAGGTTCACATGAGGAATAAAAGTCATATAAAAAATACACTTTTTTTATCTTTAATAATTCTGGTATTGTTATTCGTCTCAAGCTGCGCTCGAGAAGCCTTAAAACCCAGCCTGACCATGACCCCATCAGGGGATAGATGGGTCCAGAAAACATGGGCTCACATGACCTTAGAGGAAAAGATCGGGCAGATGATAAGCTGCCGGTTTTCAGGACATTTCTACAACCTGGAAAGCCCGGCTGTCCAGAGATTAGAGACACTGGTTCATGAACAAAAAATAGGAGGATTGATCATTTTTGGCGGAGAAGCTTTTGAGGCCGCTTATTTAATAAACTGGATTCAGGAAAAATCAGATACACCCCTTTTAATCGCTTCTGACCTGGAAAGAGGCTTGGGAAATCAAATCGAGGGAGCCTCCCTTTTTCCTCCCTTGATGTCCATCGGTGCCACAGGCTCTGAAGAACTAGCCTATGCTATGGGGAACATCACAGCCAGGGAAGCCAGAGCTGTGGGCATACACATCACTTATGCGCCGGTTGTGGATGTGAACTCCAACCCTCTAAATCCCATCATAAACACCCGCTCGATTGGAGAGGATCCTCAATTAGTCAGCCGCCTGGCTGCTGCTTTTATCAAAGGGTGTCAGGAAAACGGACTCATTGCCACAGCAAAGCATTTTCCCGGACATGGAGACACTCAAGTGGACTCCCACACTGAACTCCCGTTGATTGATAAAAGCCTGGAGAGCTTGAAACAAATGGAATTGATTCCTTTTAAAAAAGCGGTTGAAGCCGGAGTCCAGGCAGTGATGACCGCACATATTCATATTCCGGCACTGGATCCCACCCCAGTTTTACCCGCCACTCTATCGCCCGTTATCATCACTGAGATGCTCAGAAAAAAAATGGGCTTTAACGGGCTTATTGTCACGGATGCTATGGAGATGGGAGGCATCACCACTCTTTATTCCCCTGAAGAGGCAGCCATCAAAGCGGTTAAGGCCGGTGTGGACTGCCTGCTTCTGCCGCTTGAGACGGAGAAAGTTATCGAAGCGCTGGTCAAAGAGGTCCGTTCAGGGGGAATCAGTCAGTCAAGAATCGATGAGTCTGTGAGAAGGATTTTAAGAGCCAAAGCCAGGCTGGGGCTTCATAAAAGCAAGTTGGTAGATATGGAAACTCTGCCCCGGATACTCGCTTCAAAAGAACACCTGGAAGTGGCCCAAAAAGCCT
>DASRVI010000494.1:0-5141 GCA_035655135.1 Acidobacteriota bacterium
ACTTATTAAAAGAATAACTTGATTCCTAAATTCGCAGACAATCCTCCTAAGTTCAGCTCCAATGTCTCTCCTTCGTCCCATTGAGTGGTTAGAGGATGTTCGAACTCCTGTTTGGCTATGATGTATCTTCCTGAGGCACAAAAAGCCACACTGTGCGTGAGATAAAAATCCATCCCTCCAGTAAAATTGAACCCCAGCTTATTAATATCTGCTTCAGCAAACTCGATTTCTGTGATCTCAACTTCATGAGTCCAGTCCAAGAAAAAAGACTCCTCGTAAATGATATCATTCGGTAAATCCATTTTTCCTGAAATATAGCTCACACCAGCGCCAATAAAGGGACGTATATTTCCAGAAGTGATGGGATGAAAATTAATCACAAAATGAAACACTGTTTCTCTAAATCCTGAATTAGCTGTGGCTTGGTCAGAGGCAATATCATCCCATAAAAATACATTAGGCAGACTGAATCCATATCGACCGCTCAGTGATTTGGAAGATATATTCATGCTAGCAGCAATCTCCAAATATTCAATGATATAAAACCCAGCACCCGCACTGAAACCAAGAGCCTCTGAATTATCCACATAATCACTTATGGTAAATTCCTCGCCCCATATCTCATCTGTGTATTTATAATTGTATCCCACTTGAAGGAGCGACAACAAACCGCCTATATCAATGCTGGCTATCTTCCGTTTGGGCGTCCATTTAGAGGTATAATTCCTTTGGTCAGTGCTTTTGGTTCCTGCAAAACTGGTTAAAGCCAGAAAAACAACCGCTAAACAAATAGATGAAATTTTATAAACATTTTTTGATCTCATGTCTTCTCCTTACTTTACACATTATTTATCTTTTTCTGGCTCTCCAGATTCTTCAGGTTTTTCCGGCAGTCCTGGTTCCTTGTATTCCTTTTTAGTTTCTTCTCTAAATCCAGGTTGAGGTTTCTCCTCTGAGGCTGACTTCTTTTCTTCTTTGACGGCAGGTTCCTTTTCTTTCTTGACTGGTTTCTCAACCGGTTCTTTTTTTTCTGTTCTAGGCTTGCTTCTGGCGATAAAAGAAAGCACAAAAATAACAAATCCGACAATACTCACCACTCCTGCCACAGCAATCACCGGTGAAAACAGATGGTTCACCACAGCTGTTTGTATCCAAGCTGTTTTTTCTATCACCAATTGATGCAGTTCTACTGACCAGTTCTCAGTATAAGAATAGGGAAAAAGTCCGATTCCTAAAATGGCCAAATGTTTGGTGAACAGAGCTGTAAGTAATGCAATAAGACCTCCGGCAAGTATGGATAATCCGCTCCATCTGAAAAAGCCTGCTGTCGATGATGCTGCAATCACAGCTCCTATCAAAATAATGAACGCGGGCAAAAGAAACAGACCATATGAAGCAAGTTTAACAAATCTGTTAATGCTTAAGGGGATAAACCGGGTGTTTGAAAAAATCTCTATCTCGCTGTTCATATCATCCGTTAATTCTCTAAGGTGAGCACGGATAACCTGTTCTGAAATTTGAACATCAGGACTGCATGCAGGAAAATCAAATAAATTATAATCTCTTTGTATCATGGTCAACCATTGTTCTCTCTCTCGCTCATCACAAGGAGGGAGTGCTTTAATGACCTTCATCATATAATCGCTGAATGCTTGGCTGTTTAACGCTTCTTTTAGAGGACGAAGGTTAAACACAATGGGACCAGCTCTTCTTCTGCCTCTCAATACATCTCCGATTTCATCAAAAGTAACTGACATCTCATTTTCCAGCCAGTCTAAAAGCCCCATACTCCTCATTAATTCACGAGGAGAGACATCCACTTCTGAAGCTGCCTTAAACCAAGCCCTGGTGTTTTCATCTGAAATCAATTCTTGTTTCTGCGCATCCTCAAAGATCTCCTCCACCACAGAAGGCACTTCCTCAATGATCTCCTGGGGAAGGTCAGAAACAAATTCGGGAGAAACAGCAGCCCGGGTAATTCCTACCGCCCATATGATGGCAAAAAGTATGGGAAGTCCTATCAACAAAACAATCAAAAGCCCCAATATTTTTCTTACTGCTTTCATTTTATGTCCCCTTTTTTCATCATATTTAAAAATTTAAATCTTGCTGTATGCACTTATATCTTTACTATCCCATATCACAAGAAATGTCAAAGAAAATATATCAAATATTAGTTATTTGCGAAGCTCCGTAAAATAATGAATTGAAAAAGTACTTAAAAGAACCGTGAGATTGGGACCTGTATTGGGCTGGAAATCCTATTAAAATCACTCTTCCTTTACCAAAAGGAATATCCACCAGAGCGCTTTTTCCAGTCATATGCTTCTCTCCACTGACCCATCCACTTAGAAGGCAATCAGGAGGATACTTCACTATACTCTTTCCTTCAAAAGGACTAAACACAGGGCTTCTTCTGAAAAAAACAGCTGCATCCCTTGTATACCCGTAGGTTATAGGATGATCAGAAACATTGATCACTTTGAGCAGAGAACCAGGGATAAAAAATTCATCCCGGCTGAGATTAGAAACCGTATTCTCTACCCCCAAATGAAGACTTTTTACGGCGAATTCAGAGGACGAATTAAGAGTGATCAGCGTGCCTCCATTTTGAATAAATTTCTTGATATTCATCACTCCAATTTCGCCTATTCCTCCTGCGTATTCAGGAGGAATCTCCTCTTCTGACAAGCCCTGAACAATAGCCCGATCGCCGAGACTGGAAAAAATGATCACATCAAAATCTTCTATCAAATTTCCGGCTCTGATGTCTCCATCAAAAACACTCTGATAATCAAATTCAAACTGCTCCAGAACAAACCTGGTCCAGCCTTCATCCATAGAAGCGGTCCAGCTTTTATAAAGCCCTAATCTGGGTTTTTGGAATGAATAGACTTTTATTCCCGGACTCTTGGTGATTCCTTCAAACCGGACATAAATATCTTCGGAGACATCTGTTAGGTCATTGACTGTTTGTTCAGAGGATTTTAGGATCATGGTTCCTTGGGGATATGTCTTGCCCTCTGACTTGAACTCTTCAGCAGCCCAGAACACCTCATATCCTTTTTTGAGCAGCCTGTTTGCCGCCACAATATCATCATTTGACTGATGGCCCCATACATAAAAAGAAGCTCCTTTTTCACCCTCTATGATTGAATCAGGTCTGGTTATATCTTTGATCAAGCTGGTCTCTGCTTTAAAAGGCTCATCAGCTTTTATTGCTGTAACTCCCATCAGAAAAGGAAGGGTGTGGCCCACCACATCATAAGGAGTCTTCAGAGGACCGCCCTGATACTCCCTTATCTCTGGATAGACCTGAGGCTCAAGCAGAGTTTTGGCAAATCCGCCAAAGGGCTGCGCCATGTAAACGATAAAAGTTCCTTCCGGGTATTGGAATCCCTCGGCTTTAAAAGACTTTTCGGCTCTGTGTATTTCCACTCCTCCCATGTTAAGGATATTGAGCATTTTCAAAGCTGTGGAAAGGTCCCTCTGTTCTTTAGGGATTATATAAGAATAGGGAGGAGCTGTGCGCTCCACAGCCTTTTTAAAAATCCGGTAGTAATTGCGCACCCAGTTTTCTCTGAGGCAAGCCGCATGAGTCAGAGCGGCTTGGACCGCACTATAGTCATAATCCACAATATCACCTAAGGTCCACAGCCCTCCTTTCCAGGGCATGGGCATAGCAACAGATTCCTGCTTGACCTGGGGGCTGAGATTTTCCCATGAAATTTCAATGGGAGTGGCTATTTTTACGCTGGCCGCCTCAGTGAGAATGCGGATTCCTCCATGATAGTGATGATAGGCTCTGGCTGGAGTCCAGGCATCAAACCACACACTGTGCATGACTCCTGCTTTTCCTTCAGAGGTGAGCTCGGCGGCCATAAAGGTTCCCATCATAGCCACTTCCTGCCTGAGTATCGGATCGATGTTGGGCTCATAAGGGTCCACAAAGGGAGGAACAAACAGCCTGGGACCTGTGCTTCCCATTTGATGCATGTCCACAATCACATGCGGATGCCAGTCATTGTGGACCTTGATAGTTAACTGGGTTTCTTTTTGGGTGAACATAAACCAGTCGCGGTTGTTGTCATGTCCCACATACTTGTGATAAAGCCAGGGCATGCGCCCCCCTTCATATTTGGTTCCCAGGTTTTTTCTGTACCAGTCAACCACCATTTGAATCCCATCCGGATTGTGCATGGGAGTGAGAAGCAGCACCACATTGTTTAAAATATTCTGAGTCTTTGTATTGTTATTCACAGCCAGGTCATAAGCCAGGTTCATGGACATCTGACAGGCAGCTATTTCAGTGGCATGAATGGAGCAGTTCACCATAACCACAGCTCTCCCCTGGGAGATGAGCTCTTGAGCTTCTCCTTCTTTTAAAGTTCTTGGATCTGCCAACTTCTGCTGGATGTTCTGGTATTCTTCCAGGTTTTTATGATTTTCTACTGAGGTGATCACAGCCACAATGAAAGGATTCCCCATGGTGGTTTTGCCCACTTCTTTAACCAGGATCCGAGGGCTCTGTTCTCCCAGGATCATAAAATAATCAATGATCTGACTCATATCCGCTAACTTCCGGTCAGCCCCCACTTCAAAACCCAAGTACTCACGGGGAGACGGCAGCTGGGCTACGGCATTTTGGAATAAAAATAAAATAAATATCAAGCTAAATAGTCCTTTTGTCTTTCTCAATGATTCCTCCTTTGAGATTATTTATATGTAAAAATATGAAGTTGCCTTTTTCTCATCATGTCTTCTCAATGCTCAATGAGTCATCTCCCTCTATAAGGAACTCCTTGGGTTATCCAGTCCGGCCCTTTTTTATCTTTAAGATAGTGGTCAAAATATTCCTTCATTTTTTTAAACCAGTCTAATTTATTGGGATACTTCTGGGGATGATGAGGCTCTCCCCTGTAGGTGAGAAACACACAGTCTTTTTTAAGCCGCCTCATAGCGAGATACAGTTCTATTCCCTGATACCATGGAACAGCTCCGTCTTCATCCCCGAATATGATGAGAAGCGGGGTTTTGATTCGGTCTGCAAAAAACAGGGGGGAATTTTCTATGTACAGGTCTCTTCTTTCCCATAAACTGGCTCCAATACGGCTCTGCGTCTTTTCATACTGAAAAAGCCT
>DASRVI010000495.1:0-2717 GCA_035655135.1 Acidobacteriota bacterium
TTGCTTTCCACCCAATCCCTATTTCTCAAAGAATATTCACTGGAAAGAGGAACCACATTCACATCCCTTGAATTTTTGCCTTCTGGATCTGAGCTGACTGTGATTTCAGTCAATCGACCTGCTGTGTTTTCAAAGAATTTGAATAGGTTTTCAGGGGGTTCCACTGGATCCCCATTAACTGCCATAAGATATTCTCCATCCACAACATCAACTCCGGGCTGGGTAAGCGGGGAACGAAGTTCTGGATTCCAGTTAAGACCACCGTAGACTTTTTTAAATTGATATCGGTTGTTTCTAACCTCATAATCAGCTCCCAACAGGCCGACCGGCACTCTATCTGTTTCGGTGAGGGTATCTCCGCCGCCAACTCTGTGGTGTCCCACTCCTAATTCACTGCACATCCACTGGATCACTCTGTTCAAGTCCTGCCGGCAGGATAGGTGGGGAAGAAAAACAGAATATTTTTCACGCATTTTATCCCAATACACTCCGTGCATGTTCGGATCATAAAAATAGTCCCGGTTGACCCTCCATGCCTCATGAAATATCTGTTTCCACTCTTTAGGAGGATCTATCTGTACTTCTATGGATTCTGTGTTCAGTTTTCCCTGGCCAGGTTTAATATTATCGGAAATAGCTGTGATCCCAAAGTCCTGACCTGAAATATAGAGAAGTTTTTTATGATCAGCTGATATTTTATATCCATTGACTCCGGTTAGAATGACTGTATCTTTACGTTTATCCAGGTCGAATTTATGAAGTTTTGTTTCTTGGGAATAAGGACTCCTGCTGGTAGGGGGAGCTTCGAGGTAGAATGTTTCACCGCTGTTTCCGGTTTGTAGTGAATAATAATTACCTTCAGGAACAGGAATGTTTAAAATGCGCTCATTGAGTCCTTCAAAGTCAATATGGAATTTTGTCTCTTCTTCTTCTCCTCCTTCTTTTTTATTTTCTGGTTTTTCCTCTTCCATTCCTTTTTCTTCATCACTTTCTTTGGCTAGGGGGGAAGGGATCTCTTTTTGAAGTACCGCTAAATAAATCGCATTAGTCATTCTCATGTCCGCATTGGACATGGCGAACCAGTGCTTGACAGGACCTGCGTCTGTGGAGGCAAAAAAGTAAAGGTATTTACCAGAAGGATCAAAGACAGGATCGCTCACTTCGCTCAAGCCATCGGTGATGGGATAAGATTTATCTTCTTCTATGGAATACACATATACTTTTTGAATGTAGGCTTTGGTGTTCAGAGTATAGGCGATCCATTTTGAGTCAGGGGACCAGACTCCACGAATGGTTTTCATTCCTGAGGGACCGTAAAGGTATTCTTGTGCGATTTCATGAGAATTGCCTGTTTCTAAATCAAACCAGTACAGGCTCCAAGAATTATCCGTATAAGAAATTTTTTTGCTGTCCGGAGACCAATAAGGCCTATCGTAAAAGCCAGCTCCTATGATAGGATATTTTTTCTTATCACCTTTGATCCCTGGTTCCTGGATATGGAGTGAGTATTCTCCGTTTTCATCTGAAAAATAAGCAATTTTTTTTCCATCTGGTGACCAGACAGGATCCCTTTCATGGATTCCAGGAGTTTCTGTGAGATTTCGGAAATCACCTTTTTCAGCAGGGAAGGTTATGATTTCTCCTCTGAATTCAAAAACAGCTCTGGCTCCGGTGGGAGATATATCTGCATTTCTAATGTATCGGCTTCCTTTCTCATATCGGGGTCGTAATGCCAAAAGGTCTGTAGTCACACCAACAGCAAGGTCATCAATGGTTCTGTCATAGATATTGAATAAGTGAAGACTTCCTTTTTGTTCAAAGATGATTTTGTTCTCATCTGAGGAAGCCATAATTATAGGGAAATTTTTATAATCAGTGAGCTGTTCTATTTGTCTGGTTCCTATATCAAATGAAAAAAGGTTGAATTCTCCATCTCTATCTGATCTAAAGTATATTTTAGATCCAATCCACATAGGATCTGTATCATTGCATCTTCCCTCTGGTTGAGGAATTTTTTCTATGGAGCTGTCTTTTAAGGTGATGATCCATATTCTGGAGAAAGTCCCTCCTCTGTAATGCTTCCATTGATGAAAAGCCTCTCTAAAAGGTGTATAGGCAATCCTTTGACCGTCAGGAGAATAGGAGGCTTTGTGAGCATAAGGTATTTTTTCAGGGACAGGAACTCCTCCATTAACGGAGACCTTATAGAGTTTAGGACGGGCACCCGTGAAAGAGAAACGGGAAGACATAAAAACCACATATTTTCCATCAGGTGTAAATGTTCTGACTGTATCAGGGTAAGGATGCCAGGTGAGCCGTTTTGGAATTCCTCCTTGAGAGGGGATGATATAAACATCGGTGTTTCCGTCATACTCTCCGCTAAAGGCAATCCATTCTCCATCAGGCGAAAACACAGGATAGGATTCCACCCCTTTATGGGAAGTCAGACGACGGGCCTTGTTGCCTTGTAAATCTGAGATCCATAAGTCATTGGAGTAAGAGAATACAATGTTTTCCTGGCTTATCGCCGGATGAGTCAGCATTTGGGTGTTATGGGTATCTACTCCCTCTAAATTAGAATGAGGGATGAACAAGAAAAATAACCCTAAAATAAAGAATAAAGGATAGAATTTTTTCATTTTTTACTCCCTATTGTTTCATGAATTTAATTCTTATTTATCTATCTATATCATATCATGAGTCCAAAGCGCAATATT
>DASRVI010000496.1:0-3621 GCA_035655135.1 Acidobacteriota bacterium
TGGAAGTTAAAAAAACAGCCCAAAAAATATGGAAGAAGAAACCTGTGTATTTGTCCAGTGAGGTTTCTCCGGAATTTCGTGAGTATGAACGAGCGTCCACCACAGTGATTGCAGCATCAGTGGCGCCGAAAGTGATTCAATACCTAAGAGCTGTTCAGAAAAAGTTGAAAAAGGCTGATTACAAATCAGGAGATCTGGTTGTGATGCATTCCGGGGGAGGGATATCCACCCCAAAACAGGCCAAAGAACAGCCCCATACCATGATAGAGTCAGGTCCCGCCGCGGGTCTGATCGGAGCTTCCAATCTTTCTCAAATACTCAAAATGGACAGAGTGATCGCTCTGGATATGGGAGGGACAACAGCCAAAGCAGGCATGATATTGAACGGGGAGCTTGTTTATACCCCAGAATATGAAGTGGGGGGAGAGCTTCATTTTTCAGGAAGACAAAAAGGAAGCGGGTATACAGTGAGGACCCCTATGGTCGACGTAATCGAGTGTGGAGCCGGAGCAGGAAGTATTGCCTGGGTGGATAAAGGAGGTCATATAAAAGTAGGCCCTAAAAGTGCAGGAGCCGAACCAGGTCCTGCCTGTTATGGGAAAGGAGGGAAAGAACCCACAGTGACCGATGCTCATCTCATTCTAGGAAGACTTTCAGAAGAAAATTTTTTAGGCGGAGAAATGAAGCTGAATAAAGAAAAAGCCATTCAGGCGGTCAAAAAAAAGCTATGTGGAGCGCTGGACATGTCTGAAAAAGAGGCGGCATCAGGGATCATATCCATTGCCAATGCCAGCATGCTCCGTATTCTCCGGATATTATCTATTTCTAAAGGATATGACCCAAGGGAATTCACTTTAATGGCTTATGGAGGAGCAGGGCCTCTTCATGCGACTGAGCTTGCTGAAAAGATGTCCATATCCAAAGTTATCATTCCAAGAATGGCCGGGCTTTTCTCCAGCCTGGGACTGCTTTTTGCAGATATGAGTGCTGACTTTGCTGAAACCATTATGGTTTCTTTGGAAAAAAACAGAAAAAAAATCAATGAAGCTTTGTCTTCATTAGAGAAAAAAGCTAAAAAATGGTTTGAGGAACATCAGGTTTCAGAAAAGAATCAAAAAGTCACAGCCAGTGTAGATATGAGGTTAGTCAGACAAAACTATGAATTAAACATTAGGTTGCCTGAGTTGACTTTGTCAAAATCCGATATCAATGAGATTAAATCTAAATTCCATGATGAACATGAAAAAACATACGGGCATAAAGCTCCTGAAGAAGAAATTCAAGTGGTAAACTTAAGGATGAGGGCTCTGGAAATAAGAAAGAAGCCTGATATTACTGAATTTAAGAAAGCAGGAAAACATAAAGTCTTTGAAGAAGAAACCAGAAAAGTTTGGATTAAAAATAAAGAAAGAGAATGCAAAGTCTATGGAAGGGAAAAAATGCTGTGGGGGCATAGTGTGGAAGGGCAGGCAGTGATCACAGAAAAAGAATCAACCACAGTGCTGGGACCAAAATGGAAAGCTGAAGTAGGCAAGTTTGGAAATTTAATTTTAACTAAACAAAAAAACTAGGGGGGTAAGATGGGAGAAAAGAAAACAAACCAAAAAAAAGAATTCATAGAACAGACTGCCAACACATCAATAACAGGACTGGTTAAAGACAAACCAAAAAAAGTTTTTCTATTTTTTCTGTCGGGACCGCTGCAGGGTCATTTATTCCCCCTCTCTGAAGGAACAACAATATTAGGAAGAAGTCAAGAAAGCGACATTGTAATCAATGACAATCGAATCTCAAGGAAACATCTGAAATTCAAACTAGAGGAAGGAAAGGCTGTTATTGAAGACCTAAAAAGCACCAATGGGACTTTTGTTAATGGAGAAAAAATAAAACGTACGGAATTGAAGTTGAATGACAAAGTCCATATGAGCCCAACCACTGTTTTCAAGTTTTCTTTAGCGGATGAAGATGAAAAAGTTGCTCTTGATGAACTCTATGAACTAGGAGTCAATGATCCATTAACCGGTGTTTATAACAAAAGATATTTAATAGAGCGTTTGAAAGAAGAGATAAATCATTCCAAGAGGTTTGAAATCCCTTTGTCCTTAGTCATGATTGACATAGATCATTTTAAAAAGATAAACGACACCTATGGACATTTAGCTGGAGATCAAGTACTGATTAAAATAGCTGAATTAATCAGATCTGTATGTAGAAATACAGACATTTTAGCCCGCTATGGAGGAGAGGAGTTTTCAATAATTCTGAGAAATACTGATGAAACAGGAGCAGCTGTTCATGCAGAAAGAGTCCGCAAAAAAATTGCCAGAAAAACATTTAACTTAGAAAGAGAGAAAATTAAAATAACAGTCAGCTTAGGAATCGCTGGTTATCAAGATCCCTCACAAATTAAAGATGAGAAACATTTTATAGAGATGGCAGACCGCTGTTTGTATCATTCCAAACAGAATGGAAGAAACCTCTTCACCAAAGCCTCCGAAATCATGAAAATATAAATCCCTCATTACATACCCTCTCTCTTCAATAAACAATATATATTTTAGTATTTAAGTTCTGACAATGATGAAAAAAATCTTGACAAGAGAGGAAATTAATGCAATAAATTAACCAAAAGGTTAAACCAAATGGTTGGTTAAAATGGAAAAACAAAAGAATTCAGCCAAACAAAGGATATTAAGAAGTGCTGTGAAGGAATTTGCAGACCATGGGTTTTGGGGAGCTCGTGCCAGTCGAATTGCCAAAGGAGCGGGAATCAACAAAGCCATGATTTTCTATTATTTTTCATCTAAAGAAAATCTATACCGAGTGATTATAGAAGACACAGTCAAAGACTTAATTGAAGAAGTACAAAAATCAATGGCAAAGTCAGATGATCCGGAAAAGTTATTTGAAATACTTCCTGAGGTGTATATAAGATTTTTTAGTAAAAATGAATTTATGGCCAAGATCATTATTCATGACTTGGTGCAGAATCCGGATCATATTTCGAATATTATTGGTCAACTCTTTGAAAAAACACCTTATAAGCCCCAGAAAATATTTCAAGAAATGGTTCATAAGTGGCATAAAAAAGGACTTCTCGCTGAGTCAGATCCGGTCCATGTCATTTTGAACATTATTCCTCCATCTCTTTTTTGCTTTATAGGACTTCCTATGGTGGAGGCTGTTTTAGAAAGAAAAATCAAAGTAGATGATAAATTTATTGATGAAAGGATAAAAAGCGTGGTTAATCTTATAAAGAGAGGGATGTTAAAATGAAAAAAATATTGTTTGGGTTAAAAATTTTTCTTTTTTTATTTCTATCCCTGAACGCCTTAGAAAAAATAAGCTTGGAGCAAGCTATCGAAGATGGATTGAAGACGAGTGGTTCTTATAAAAATCGATTTCTTTCTCAAAAACAAGCAGCCATCAAAAAGGATCAGTCTTCGAAAAATAAACTGTTCAACTTAAATTTCAATGCTAATTATTTGTATAAATCTGAGACCATAACACTTGAGTTCCCAGGAACAGAAATCCCAGGATTGATCTCAATGCCAGGACAGAATATTGAGGCAGGTCTTCATCATAACTATGATTTATCTTTGGCTCTGAACCAACCTCTTT
>DASRVI010000497.1:0-2066 GCA_035655135.1 Acidobacteriota bacterium
ATTAATATTTATTGATGCAGGAAAGATTTCTTCAAGAAAGAAATGTTTTAACAACAATTTTTTATCTATTGTGAGCACCAGCTCACATGTATTGAAAAAGTTATGAGTATTCAAAATATTTCTCATACCTTACTAATAAAACACCCCCTTACCATAAAACTATATTTAAGGAGGATTTATGGAAACTCAGGAAAAAGTATGTTTTGAAGAAGAGCTCAATCTTGAATTTTTAGACACCATAAAAGAGCTCAGCCACTGCGAAGAAATAGACCGATGCATCCAATGCGGCACCTGTTCCAGCTCCTGCCCTGATGCAGCTTATATGGATTTGACTCCAAGAAAAATAATGGCTCTTACTAAAGGAGGTTTTGAAGATACTGTACTGAAAAGCTTCACTCCATGGCTATGTGCATCCTGTTACAGCTGTCAGGTCCGCTGCCCTGCAAAAATAAAAATAACTGATGTGATGTACACCATTAAGAGAGTAGCGATTGAAAAGAATGTGTATCCTTCCAGATTCCCCATTCCAGTGATGTATAAAGAAATGCATAAAATTCTGACTAAAAACGGACGAAGTTCAGAGCTGTGGCTTATGCTGAATCTTTATCTTAAAACTTTAAATCCTTTCGGTCTTTTCAAAATGGCTCCTTTAGGACTGAAATTAATAAAAACCGGACGAATGAGTATAAAAATTGAGTCCATTAAAAACAAAAAACAGCTAAGGAAACTTCTCAAAGCCGTGAAGGAGGAAACCTGATGAAGGAATATATATATTACCCAGGATGCTCTGCAAAAACCAATGCCAAGCACTATGAGGAATCTATACTTCCTGTTTTTAAAATCCTCGGCATGGAACTTGAAGAACTGCCTGACTGGAACTGCTGTGGAGCTACGGCTTCAATGTCCGTCGATGATGAAAAAGCCGCTGCTATTAACGGCCGCAATCTTTCTATCGCAGAAAAAGCAGGAAAAGATATCATTGCTCCCTGCGCGGCTTGCTATCTCTCTTTAAAAAAAGCCAATAATTTTCTTAAAGAAGGCTCTAAAGAGTCAGAAAAAATCCTCTCAAAACTAGAAAAATTTGGTCTGGGATACAAAGGAACGACAAAAGTCAAGCACCCTGTTGAGGTTCTGGTCAACGAAATCGGAATAGATCACATAAAGGAAAAAATTCAGTATGAGTTAAAAGGACTTAAAGTGGCCTCTTACTACGGCTGTCAGGTGGTAAGGCCCTTCAAAGAATTTGACGATATGGATTATCCACAAAGCATGGATACTCTCCTCCAAGCATTGGGTGTGGAAACAGTTAACTTCACAGCCAAAACTAAATGCTGTGGAGGAGCTCTTACAGCAAACCTTGAGGAATTAGGGGCAAGACTCAATTACATCATTATTAAAGAGGCCAGTAAAAAGGGGGCTGATGCGATTGTGACATTGTGTCCGCTCTGCCTTTTTAATCTAGAAATAACTCAAAGTAAAATTTCAAAAATATATAAGGAAGACTTTAGAATTCCCATACTGTTTTTCAGTCAATTAATGGGATTGGCGTTTGGCTTTTCAAAAGAGGAGATGGGATTCTCTCGTTCCCTGATTCCTATAAAACAAATATGGGATAAAATCCAAATCGGAGGAATCAATGTCTGATAACGGCCAACCAAGGATAGGAGTTTTCATATGTCACTGCGGAGCTAATATCGCTAATAAAGTCAACGTCTATGATGTGGCTAAGTTTGCCTCAAAGCTCGACAATGTCGCTTTTGCTACTGAATACAAATTCATGTGTTCTGATCCAGGTCAGGACCTCATAAGGAAAAGCATCAAAGAACACAATCTCAACCGGGTCATTGTGGCTTCCTGTTCTCCTTTGATGCACGAACCCACTTTTCGGAGTGTCACTTCTGAAGGAGGCTTGAATCCTTTCTTTTTCCAGATGACAAATATCCGGGAGCAAGTTTCCTGGGTCACCATAGATCCAGAACAAGCTACAAAAAAAGCAAAGACTCTTATTGCAGCAGCAGTAAAAAGAGTTGCTCTGCATGAAGCTTTAGAAAGAAAAGAAGTTCCTG
>DASRVI010000498.1:0-4762 GCA_035655135.1 Acidobacteriota bacterium
TCGCCCTCATCAGCATTGCATATGACATATTTTTCAGGAGAATCTTGTCTGCTGCAGATCTCCCATTTTTTTCCTGTGAGAAAACCTCCACCTCCTCTTCCTCTCAGCCCGGATTTTTTGACCTCAGAAATAATTTCCTTAGGTTCCATTTCAAACAATGCTTGGCTGATCGCTTTATATCCATCCAGGGCTATATAGTCTTGTATGTTAGTGGGATCTATAAAACCGTTTCTTCCGAATATGATCCGTTTCTGCTTTTTATAAAAAGCAACTTCTTTTTCTTTTTCAATGATTTCATCTGTTTGAGGGTCTTTATAAAGAAGTCGAGGTATCACTTCTTTATTCAGAGCTGTTTTAGAGATGATTTCTTTGATATCCTCATTTTTGACTCGCTGATAAAATATCCCATCTGGCTGCATCACAACAATAGGTCCCCGTTCACAAAAACCGTGGCAACCCGTGACTCTCAAATCTATCTTGCTCTCAAGATTCTGCTTCTTTATCTCAGTTCTAAAATTCTGAGCTATCTTTTCACATCCATAAGCGTGACACCCAGTTCCACCACAAATAGTGATACAGGTTTTGTTTTCATCTCTGGAATCAATGATCCGGGTTCTTAATTCTTCTAATTTTTTTGGATTAGCTTTTTTCATTATCCTTGTTCTTATCTTTTTTCTCTTTCAAATGATGGAGTATTTTTTTGGCATCTCTTGTAGTGGCATGTCCATGGTAATCTCCATCTGTAACGACTATAGGCCCCAAAGCACAAGCTCCCACACAGTTGACTGTTTCCAAAGTAAAATTCTTGTCTTCAGTGGTCTGACCGGGTGAAATATCCAGCAGTCGGGAAAACTCATCCAGTACAGCTGGGGCGCCTCGAACATGACAAGCTGTTCCCATACAAATGGTGATGGTGTGCTTTCCTTTAGGTTCTAGAGTGAAGGCATTATAAAAAGTCAAGACACCATAGACTTCTCCCTCTGATATGTTGAGATATTTTGATATCTCGGAAATAGCTTCTGGAGAGATAAATCCATGCTCTGCTTGGACATTATGAAGGATATGGATGAGTTCTTTTTTCTCAGGATTGAACTTTTTTAAAATCTTCTCCACTTCTATTTTGTTTTTCTTTTTATCAATCAAGATCCAATTTATTAAACGGCAAATTAAATCTTTCTGCGATGTTCTTTTTTACCATATTTTTCTTATAAATATACACTCCACTGCGCAGCGCTTGATTCCTTTTCAAAGTTTCGTTGATTCCATATTCTCCGATTTGCAGAAGATACGGAACCACAAGATTTGAAAGAACTTTAGTTGAAGTCCGGCTGACAGAGGAAGTGATATTTGGCACACAATAATGGATCACTCCTTCTTCCATAAATGTGGGGTGTTCCAAACTGGTGGGACGACTGGTCTCAATACAGCCACCTTGGTCAATAGACAAATCAATGATGATTGATCCCTTTTTCATTTTTTTGATCATTTCCCTGGTGATCATAACAGGAGCCCTTTCTCCTGGACGCAGAACAGCTCCGATAAGAATATCAGCTATCTCAACCATCCTCTCCAGATTGTAATTACTGGCCATCAGAGTTACCAATCTTCCTTGAGTCATCTCTTCCAGTTCTTTGAGCTTATCTATGTACCGACCTAAGGCTATGGTGTGCGCCCCAGCCCCAATCATAGCTTTGATGGAACTTCTTGCCAATAAGGTGCTTCCAACAATCACTGCCGTAGCTGGAGGGACGCTGACCACTCCTCCTATAATCAAACCCCTTCCTCCATAACAAGACTGCAGGTAATGACCTGAAATAACATGACACATCTGCCCTGCTATCTCACTTAGGCTGCTTATAAAAGGGAGGTCATCTTCCCCGTCTTTCACAATCTCATAACCTATCATAGTGACATTCTTTTTGATAAGTCCCTCAATAATGTCTTTTTTTGCTACAGCCAGATGATGAAAGCCAAACAGAATCTGATTTTCCCTAACCAGAGCACATTCCTCCTGGTCTAGAGGAGAGATGTTAAGAACCACATCAGAACGCCCAAAAACTTCTTCTTTAGTGAAAACAATATGAGCCCCTAAAGAAATAAAATCTTCATTAGAGTAACCAGCTTTAAACCCAGCGCCTGCCTGTATAAATACTTGATGTCCTTTTTCTACCAGGAAAGAAACGCCGCTGGGAGACAAACCGGCTCTGTTTTCTATTTTTGAGCTTTCATTTATGACTCCAATATTCATGAAGCCCTCCTACATCGATAACAAGTCATCTTATCAGATAAATATTTTAAGTCAATTTTTTTATTCTATCAAATAAAATATTCTTAAAGGAAAAATTTCAGAGCCCAAATAAAATAAATGATATAGAAGAATAGAAGAATGATTCCTTTTAATCTTCCAAACCGACACCCTATCCTCATAGAAACCAGCATAACAGTGACGATAAGTATCATATAGGGAAAGGTGAATCGAATCACTTCGACTTCCACATTAATAGGCCTGACCACTGCAGACATCCCAACAATCCATAATATATTCAACACATCAGCTCCTAATATATTGCCTATAGCAATATCCCCTTCCCCCTTTACAGCAGCGGTCACGGCTGTGCTGATTTCGGGAAGTGAGGTACCAATGGCAATCACAGTAAGACCAATTACTGTTTCTGAAATAGAAAAATAATGGGATATATGGACAGCTGACCATATAATAACCCGGCTGGTCAACACAACTCCTATGACTCCACCTATAAAGTAAAATATATATTTTCTAATCCTCCGGCTTCTGTTCTCATCAGAATAATGTTCCTCTTTGGCCAACTTTTCTTCAGAAGAAGGAAGGAATCCTTTTTTTCTCTTATGCATAAAAATAATGAGCAAAAAATAAAAAACTAAAAGGCCTAATAAGGCCATTCCTTCAATACGGCTTACTTCTCCATCCATGACTAATAAATAAGCAAAAAAATCAACGCCCAGGAGAAAAAAGCCTATGATTCTCAGAACCCGGCAGTTGACAATAATAGCCGTAGAAGCCACAATGCCTGCTAAAGCCATGGCGATCCCATCATCAGCTATAACAGAGCCAATGGCATTTCCTAAAGATATTTCAGGATGCCCCAGAAATGCAGCCTGGACCGAAACCGCAAACTCAGGCGCTGTGGTGGCAAGTCCCATAAAAACAATTCCCACCACTAACTTAGGTATGCTAAAAATATGAGCTAAGCCTACAGAACCTTCAATGAAAAAATCAGCGCACTTAAAAAGCACTATTAAGGATATCAACAAAGCGGCAAAATAAAGGTAAATCATTTTTTATACACAATCCTTCCATTAAACAGGGTCATTAAAATCTGGGTATCCCTTATTTCAAAAGGATCTACTTTCAAAAGGTTTTTATTAAGCACCACCATGTCCGCCAGCTTGCCTTTTTTTAGGGATCCTTTGATGTTTTCAGAAAATTCAGCAAAAGCCGCGTTTATAGTGTATCCTTTAAGAGCCTCTAGCACAGAAATTTTTTCTTCAGGCACCCATCCTTGAGTGTTTTTACCGTCCAGAGTACTTCTTGTCACAGCAGAAAAAATTCCTGAGAGTGGATCTAGAGGGGCTACAGTCCAATCAGATCCAAAAACCAGTTTAACCTTATTCTCTAATAAGGATCTATAAGGATAGGAATAACGAACCCGGGATGAACCAATTCTTTTCTCTGCCCACTGCCCATCATCAATCAAATGATATGGCTGGACTGAAGCCAATACCTCCAATTCTCCCATCCGAACTATGTCTTCAAAAATAAGGTGCTGGGCATGCTCTATCCTCCATCTGCGGTCTCTTTTTTGACCTAATTTCATTACATTTTCAAATATGTTTAAAATGATGTGGTTGGCTTTATTACCAATGGCATGAACAGCCACCTGGAGACCCTCCTTATCCGCTTTCTGAATTCTCTCCTCCATTTTTCCCTCTGGAAACATATCCGATGCCAATAGACCTTTCTTGTCTGCATTATCTGTGTAGGGTTCAAAAAACAAGGCAGTGGATGAACCCAATGAGCCATCCACAAATCCTTTCAGCCCTCCCATCTTGTAAAAATTCTTCTTCTCCTTCCTTTTTGATTGAGATTCAGGCCAATGATCTATGATAGAAATAGGTGGATACAGACAGATGCGAAGATCCAATTCCTGTCGCTTATAAAGCTCTTCGTAGACCTCCAGATTATGGATGGGCCCCATTTCATGGACAGATGTCACTCCTTTTTTATGGGCGAACTCGATTGCTTTTTTGGCTGCCCTGATCTTTTCTTCAGATCCTGGCTCTGGAATCTTTTTCAGAACCAAATCCACAGCAGCATCTGTCAGTACTCCAGTAGGCTCTCCTGTTTTAGGATCTTTCATTACTTCACCCCCTTCTGGATCAGAGGTGTGCTTGCTAATCCCAGCTAATTTTAATGCCAGGCTATTTGCAAAGACCATGTGCATATCTTTCCGACTCACACAAACTGGATTTTCTGGAGTGATCCCATCAATCCACTCTTTTTTTGGCAGCTGTTTTGAATCAAACTGTTGATGATCCCACTCTCCGCCTGTTATCCATGTTCCTTTTCCCAACTCATCAGCTTCTTTCTTTATCTTTTTTACAAATTCTTCTTTGCTTCTAACATTCCTTAAGTTAATGGAAGAAAGACTGAGCCCGCCCTCCAAAAAATGAGTATGACTGTCAGTAAAACCAGGAAGCACAAAAGCTCCCTCCAAATCAATGA
>DASRVI010000499.1:0-8061 GCA_035655135.1 Acidobacteriota bacterium
TTTTGCTAATGTCAATCATGAGCTTCGCACTCCCTTGACCTTAATGCTGGCTCCCTTGAATCCGTTAATTGATGGTAAGATGGGCCGAATTTCTCAAAAACAGAGAGATGCCCTGGTAACCATGAGGAAGAATGGATTAAAGCTTCTCAAGCTCATTAACAACCTTTTGGATCTGACAAAATTAGAAGAAGGTCAGATGAGGCTTAAAATCAAAACTATAGATTTTGTCGAGTATATCAATTCTCTTCTTTCTTCGGTCAAACCCTTGGCTGATCAGAAAAAAATCACCCTCTATTTCCAGCATCCTCCCCACAAGATGGAAATCACTATAGATCCGGACCATTTTGAAAAAGTCATTTTAAATCTGCTGTCCAATGCGGTTAAATTCACCAATGAAGGTGGAAGAATCACTGTTTATTTAGAGGAAACAGATAGCCGAATTGTTTTGACAGTGGAAGATACAGGTATGGGCATGCCTAAAGATAAGTTGACCAATATATTTGACCGCTTTTCTCAGATTGATGGATCCTTATCACGACAGCATCAAGGAACAGGAATCGGACTTTCACTGGCTTATGAGATTGTCAAACTGCACAGCGGAAAAATAAAAGCCCAAAGCGACCTGGGTAAAGGCTCCCGGTTTATTGTCGAGTTGAGAAAGGGAGACAGTCATTACACTAGGGATGTGATTGACCGGAGAGAGGAAGATAAACCAGTGGCTCTAAAAAAGAGAGCCACTGACACTGAACATCCAAAAGTGCAGGATATTGTCACAGACTTTAAAAAACTTCAGCTTATTGATATTGAACAGATGGATATGCCGAAAAAAGCCGAGTCAACCGGAGGCGAGCATGAATACAGGCTTTTGGTTATTGATGATAATCCAGAAGTGTTAAAGCTTATGGAGTTAATTCTTCAGGATGAATATGACTTAGATCTCTGTGTATCTGCTGAAGAGGGATTAAAAGTTATTTCAGAAAAGATGTCTGACCTTGTTCTGTGCGATGTTATGATGCCAGGAATGAATGGGCACATGTTTTGCAAAAAAGTCAAAGAAGATGAAAACCTCAAACAGACTCCGGTGATTCTGGTAACTGCCCGAACAGGAGCGGAAATGTTGGTCGAAGGTATTGAATCCGGTGCTGATGACTACATAAGCAAGCCATTTGATTCCACAGAATTAAAAGCCAGAATCCGTTCTCAGCTCAGGATGAGGAAGGCAGAGGCAGACTTAGCGCTGGCCAATCGAAATCTTAAAATGAGAACCAGTGACCTTGCTGAGCGGCAGAGGTCCCTGTTTGTCGCTATGACCAAGTCTTTGGTCTCTGCTCTGGAAGCTAAAGATGAGTATACCCGTGCTCATTCTGCTCGAGTGACTGAAATTTCTTTAAAGATTGCCGAGAAGATGGGCCTTAACGAGAGAGAGAAAAAAGATTTAGAGGTAGCCACTATACTTCATGATATAGGGAAAATCGCTGTTCCTGAAAAGATACTTCACAAAAAGGATAAATTGACAAAAGAAGAAATCTTTATTATCCAACAGCATCCTATTCATGGAGAGAAAATACTAAAACCTGTGGTGGAATTAAATAAGGTAGCTAAAGTCATAAGACATCACCATGAGAGGTATGATGGGAAAGGCTATCCAGATGGATTGAAAAGTTTGGAAATTCCCATTGGTTCCCGGATCATGGCTATAGCAGATACCTATGACGCCATCACTTCAGAGCGTCCTTACCGAAAAGCTAATTCCCATAATTATGCGGTTAAAGAAATTGTCAATAAATCAGGGGAACAGTTTGATCCTGAGGTGGTGGAGCACTTTATTGAAGTGGCCAAGACATATGCTAGAAACAGCGGGATGCAGTCCAAAGAATTATCGAGGTAAGCAAAGTTTAGAAGAGAGGTTAAAGATGAAAAGAACAATGAAAGCATTTTTTTTGTTTTCTATTTTATTTTCTCTTGTCTGTCTATACTCTTCAGCCGTCCAATGGGAGCAGATAATTCTTTATTCTTGGCAGAATAATGTTTTGTATCAAGTCACATCAGAACATGAGAATCCAGATCCCGATCCTTTTAATCCTGGAATTTTTTCAGGGGTCAGGATGTTTGATGGGGACAGGGCTACATGTTGGGCTGAAGGAATGCCCGGGGATGGAACAGGAGAAGCCTTGTTTTTCAAGATACCAGAAAACACCAGAACTTTAAATATCATAAATGGGTTCGCCAGCAGTGATGAATCGTTCCGTAATTATAACAGAGTTAAGCAGATGAGAGTCAGTTTTTATGTGGGGATTAGTCCTGAAGCGCATGTCTCTGAAATAGCGGTGCAATATTATGCTGTGAGGTATGAAAAAGAATATGTTATAGAGCTTCAGGACACTCAAGATGAACAAGTTTTAAATTTCCCCTTATCGTGGACAGGACTGAGAGAATTTAAAGAGAGTGTTGTTGATAGTTATCAAAGGGAAAAAGCCACAGAGATTGGAAGGCCGGCGGATGCGGTCCATTATATCTTAAGACTGGAGATTCAGGGTGTGTACAAAGGATCAGAAACAGATGCCACCTGTATTTCTGAGATAAAAATAGAAAAAAACATTCAATCTGTGAATGCCATTTACTTAAGCCAAGATGAGAGCGCGATATTAATGGATACAGATAAGGCTTCGGGAGTGGAAATTGACAGAGATAATGAATCTGTCTTTCAGATAATCAATTCCACCCAAGACAACCAGTGGCTTATTTGTATTACGATGCCTAAGGAGAGTAAAGGTCGGGTTGAGACTGAGTATGTGTTATATAATACCTTTATTCCAAAAAAAATAGATAAAAATATTCTGGGCGAGTATGTTTTGGATATGTACGGTTTTGTTAAAAGGGACGGGAAATTATATCTAAAGTATTTTAACTCAGAAACATCTCAAATTGAATACCTGGATCTCAAAGAAATAGAACTAAGATAGATCTTTAAATTCAGGGATGCTTTTCATTTGCATTTTCTCGATTAATGATTATCATAGAAATCTATGTGTTTCAATAGATTTCATCAAATACTTAATCTGATTGATTCGCGAGTCAGGTTAATCGAGGGAGGATTTTATGAGGACATTTAAGGCAATCTTTCTAGTTTTTTCCTTATTAATTTTTATTAATTTTTCTTTTGTGTCATGTTCAAAAAAAGAAGAAGTCGTACAAAAAACAGTCATTCAGATTGGGGATGAGGAACTCCAGGAAGCCAGCGAAGCGGTTTATAAAACCAGAGAATTTAGGGGCCAAGAGCGCACTTATCTTTCTGCTGACTTTTCAGAGATAAACAAACCATCCTCTTTAGATCAATTCACCACTCATTTTCATAACCCTCCTATACGACAGTATTGGACAGGCACCTGCTGGTGTTTTGCCACGACTTCCTTGTTGGAATCAGAATTAAAACGTCTTGGAAAGGGGGAAATCAAGCTCTCAGAAATGTTCACTGTGTATTGGGAGTATGTAGAAAAAGCAAGGTATTTTATACAGAACAAGGGAGACATGCATCTTGGTCAAGGATCTGAACACAATGCTGTGATTGAGAGGATGAAGAAATATGGAGCTCTTCCCGCTGATGCCTACACAGGCCTTCTTAGCGGAGAGACTGAACACAATCATGGAAAGTTGTTTCGTGAGATCAGGGATTATTTGAATTTCTGTAAAGAAAACGAATATTGGGATGAGGAAAAAGCGGTCAATTATGTCAAACAAATATTGAATAAGCATATGGGGAAACCTCCCGAGACTATTGAGATAGACGGTCAAACCATGACTCCAAAACAATACTTGGAGGATGTGCTCCAGCTTCCCCTAGACAGTTATGTTACTTTGATGAGCCTGAAATATCTTCCTTTTTATACCCAAGGCGAATATAAGGTTCCTGACAATTGGTGGCACAGTGATGTTTATTATAATGTGCCTTTGGATGTATTTTACCAGGCTGTTAAGGCAGCGCTGGAAAACGGATATACTGTGGCTTTAGGGGGTGATGTATCTGAGCCCGGAAAGAGCGGGGATGAAGATCTAGCCATCATTCCTTCCTATGATATTCCGTTTCAGTTAATAAATCAGGACAGCCGTGAATACCGATTTGACAACAGGACGACATTTGATGACCACGCCATTCACGCAGTTGGGATGAGTGAACTGGATGGTCACGAGTGGTTTCTGATTAAAGATTCAGGAAGCAGTGCTCAGCAAGGAGATTTCAAAGGTTATTATTTTTTCAGGGATGATTATGTGAAACTTAAAATGCTGACCTTTATGGTCCACAAAGACGCTGTTTCAGAGGTGTTGGCTGAATTTAATCCGTCTGAATGATTCAGAAATGAAGATACTCAACAGCATCTATTTCCATGTAATATTCCTCTGAATGAGGTTTGATGCGTTTGATGGTATTTGTGTCTGTGTAATCTCTAAACAGGATTCTGATTTTTTGAGTGGCTGAGACCTCTCCCAGTTCAAAAACCTCTGGGCTTTGGATTCCGCTGCCAGTCCCTAAGTATTTCCATTCTCCATCATTATCCATGGCAAACAGGGCATAATTCAGGGTAAATGGCAGGACTCCTGTTTGCTGACGTCTTGCATACACCCCAATATCAGGTCCGTTTTTATTTTCCGCTTCAAGTTCCAGATCAAGGAAGCCGTAATATTCAACTTTTGCAAAGCTTCCGTCCGGCTTGTAAAGGGAGGAAGATGGGCTCTGGACTCTTTCTGTGGAGTCCAGCACTTTGGTTCCATATCTTTTGCTGCGGCTGTCGAATTCTCTCTGGTCTATTTGATCCCTATTTTGAAGAGGGTTGACTTTTGGCCCAAGAGTCCTGGACTTTAAAGGGAGGCTCTTTGACTGGTTTTCCTGAGGAAGAGTCAAATTACTGGTTATCAGAGCTGCCCCCTTTTTTATTTTTTTAAGATCAGCATTGGTGAGAACTATGCTGGGTTGTCCGCTTAATTTAGCCCTTCTTTCTTTTTCTTTTTTGGCCAGTTCAACCAGACTCTGTGGATATAAAAGAATGGCGAATAAAAAAATAGTGAAAAAAGGAGCTAAAAATTTTTTTAATGTCATTCTATTAATAAGATAGAACATTTAAAACTTATGTCAATACTTGGAAGCAGGATTAAAAGGCTGGTGCATGAGCCTTAAATTAATATTGACTGAATAAATCTTTCATTATACTATCATCCATAAGAATGAAAGACTTTTAGCTTCCAATAACGTAATGAGGAGGAGAATTAGATGAAAAAGCCTTCTGTATTGACTGTATTCCTGGTTTTATTTTTTCTTCTTGTTACTCTTCTTATCGCTAAATCATTTGTGGTCAAGATCAAAATCACTCATTTAAGAGAAGCACCTCAGTTTTATGCTCAGTCCCTTGCGGTTCTTAAAAACGGAGAAGGTGTGGAACAGCTTGAAGTCCAGGGCAGTTGGATCAAAGTAAAAAGTTCTCAGGGATTAACAGGTTGGGTTCATATCAGTGCGGTCAAGCCAAAACAATTCGCTCTGGTTCAAGTGGCGGATTCTCTAAAGACAGAGACATCTGCGGATGAAGTTGCTCTGGCGGGGAAAGGATTTAACAAACAGGTAGAAGGAAAATACAAGGCCAGAAATCCAAACATAAGTTTTGTTATGGTGGATAAAATGCTTGAGATAGAGATTTCTTCCTCTGAGATAAAATCTTTTCTGAAAAGTGGCAGATTAGGGGAATTCAGGGGGAAAGAATGAGAAACAAAAAGACAATGGCTGTGTTGACTTGCTGTTTATTTTTAACTTTGATGATCATCAGTTGTTCTGTCATGGAAGAAGGAGCGGGTATTTTTGATAAAGTGAGTAAACTCGTTAAGTCTGACAAAGAAACCGTTACCAAGACCACTAAAGCGGTGCGTTCAAGTTTTGGAGATATTTCCGAAGAAGAAGAATATTATATTGGCCGGGCTGTCTCCGCTCTAATCCTATCCAGATATTCGGTTTATAATGATGAGGCTCTGAATCAGTATGTAAATAAAGTGGGCAAAGCAGTTGTTTTTCACTCTGACAGACCAGAGACTTATGCAGGTTACCATTTTCTTATTCTGGACACAGAAGAAGTCAATGCCCTCTCGGCTCCATCTGGTTTTATCTTTATAAGCAAAGGTTTGTTGAAAAGATGTCAAGACGAGGATATGCTCGGCTGCATTTTAGCCCATGAAGTCGGTCATGTGCAGGAAAAACATGGTCTCCAGGCCATAAAAAATTCACGCTTAATTGATGCATTCACTCTTATAGGGCAGAAAGCAGTGCAAAAATATGGTCCTGAAAAGCTGAATAAATTAACAGATATTTTTGAGGGGGCTTTAAGTGATATAGCAGAAAAGCTGATAGAAAGGGGCTATGATAGAAAATATGAATATGAAGCAGACCGTCTTTCTATAAAAATTGCCTCCCAAACAGGATATGATCCCAACCGACTTATGGGTTTTCTGGAGACAATGAAGCAAGAATCTTCCCAGAAGGATGCAAAGGGTTGGTTTAAAACACACCCCAGCGCTGCGGATAGGATTGAAGGGGCTCAAAAGGAAATATCATCATTGACTTATATTCCTGAAAAAGTACCGGTCCGGAGCATGAGATTTAACAAAGCTGTTCAGGGACTCAAGTGAGGTGAATTTTTTCTAGCACAGACCATTCGTAAGAAAAGAAATTGGGACGATTCAATATAAAAGGAAAATTTTTCAGGGGGACCCTTATTGGTTTGGCCTCATTTATTTTGGTTTTTCTGCTTCAAGAGTTTCAGCTTTTTCAGCCCCTTGAATGGAAATCATGGGATCTAAGACTCAGGCTTTTTTCTAAGGCTTCTCATGCAGATAAAGATATCGTACTTTTTCTCATTGATCAGTACAGCCTGGATGTGTATGAAAAACAGCAGGGGCTTCCTTGGCCCTGGCCCAGAGAATTTTATTCCTACTTGGTGAATTACCTGCACCACGGGGGAGCCAAAGCCATCTGTTTTGATTTGATTTTTTCTGAATCCTCATTCTATGGAGTCCAAGATGACCTTGTTTTTGCTTCGTCTATAAAGGAGGCGGGGAATGTTTTCCTGCCGGTATTCTTAAGCCAGAAGCAAGATGAGTTTAAGGAATTAGATCCAGATGTTTTAAAGCCGTTCACATGGGAATTGTCAGAGAATGGCACGGATCCTGTTTATCAGATGAACTCTGTCACTCTTCCAGTCAAAGAGCTTCTTCCTGGCCTAAGAGGAGTTGGGAATGTAAGATTTTCTCCGGATGAAGATGGGATATACCGCCGCATACCCCTTCTTTTTTCTTATGAGGAGATGACCATACCCGCGCTTCCTTTAGAGGTTTCAGAGTTTGTCAGCAGTGGGAAAATACATGCCAAAGATAACCAGAGCATCTGGTTAGAAAACAGGAAAATCCCTTTAGATGATTCAGGCCAGATGGTTATAAAATATTATGGCCCGCAGGGGACTTATCCGACCTATTCAGTCGCTTCCATTATCAATTCGTGGGCCCAGATAAATAAGGGGCTGGATCCCCAGATTTCCCCGGACGAATTTGAGGGAAAAGTGGTATTCATCGGATCCAGTGCTCCCGGGATTTTTGACCTGAGATCCACTCCTTTTAGTTCTGTGTACCCTGGCGTAGAGGTTCAGGCGACACTTCTTAATAATATTTTAAACAAGGATTTTATTTCTTTTCCTGGGAAACCAGTGGTTTTGTTTTTTATTCTGTTTTTCACTCTTTTTACTGGAGTGGGCGTTTCACTTTTAAAAAGACCCTGGGTCATCAGTCTTTTTTTTATTGTCTGTTTAGCTCTTCCTGCGGTGGCCTCTATTGTTTTTTTCTTTTTAGGTTATTGGTTGGAATTTGTCGCACCTGAATTTGCTGCGCTCACTGCATTTATAAGTGCGGCTCTTCTGAATTACAGTCTAGAAGGCAGACAGCGCCGTTTTATAAAAAATGTATTCCGGTTTTATCTTTCTCCGTCCCTCATTGATATGATTGTCGATGACCCAGGTCTTTTAAAGCTGGGAGGGG
>DASRVI010000500.1:0-9784 GCA_035655135.1 Acidobacteriota bacterium
ATCACCCTGGATTATCCGGTCCGGTCAATGTGTGTTCTCCCCATCCAGTAAGAAATCAAGATTTAGCCAAATCCTTGGGTAAAGTCCTTAAAAAGCCCTCGTTTGTGCCGGCTCCTGGCTTTTTAGTTAAATTGGTGTTGGGAGAATTTGGTACAGTGGTCCTTAAAGGACAGAGAGTGATTCCGCAAAAGCTTCTGGGTCATGATTTTAAATTTCAATATCCGGTTATTGATAAAGCCCTCAAAAATATTATGTCAGAGACTCGAACTTTGGAGGAATGACAATTTTTTGGGGTAATTTGATTTTTTTTGTTGAGGTTTAAGAACAATGGAGAAGATAGTGAAGAGAAGTCGGTTTCTATTTTTATTATCCTTTATATTGATTTTTTCTGGTTTGAACTGCCAGAAAACCTCAGTCGAGTCTGATGTTTTGGTTGACCTTCCTGTTGACAGCATGAAAAATATCATTTCAAAGTCAGATGTGCGGTTTGTTAAGGATGTTTCTAAGGATGGAAATGGATGTATCCGCATAGATGTGGATGAAGCAAAATTTGTCAGGCTTTATGAGCTTGACAGCATTAACCTTGAATACGCCCGATTGAAATATAAAGCTGAGGTCAAAACCGAGAATTTTGCAGGGGAAACCTTCCTTGAGATGTGGTGTTTTTTTGAAGGGAAAGGCAGGTTTTTTTCCAGAGGTTTGAATAACACTCTCTCTGGAACAAATGATTGGACCACCATTGAAACCGTCTTCTTGTTAAAAAAGGGAGAGAATCCGGATAAAGTTGAATTGGATCTCGTGATAAACGGGACCGGGGGCATTATTTGGGTGGATTCCATCCGGATTGAAAAAGCTAAACTATAGAGTTATTTTTTTACAGCACGGATCCAGTTGACGATATCTTGGATTACCCTTTCATCCACATGACCCTGTTTTTGGTATTCTGAAGGGGAGCTGGGGCCTTTTCCAGAAATAAAAAGATGATTGAGAGAAGGATATGTTTTAAAGGTCACATTTTCTTTGGATGATAGGGCTTTTTCCCAGTTTTCAAAATCTTTTTCTGTCACCTGATAGTCCCGTCCTCCCTGGAGTATGAGAAAAGGGCGGCTTATGCTCTGAGCCGCTCTAGCTGGGTCATACCCCTTGAGATTGAGCCAGTATTCAGGATAAGCTCCTAAAATCTTTACATCTTTTTTCTTAACATCAGTCTGCTTCAGGTCCTTAATCTTTTGGACTTCTGTGTCTGCTGCATCGAGTTTTTCTTTTTCATCTTCGGACAGTTTTCCGTCCAGCATAAATATGTATCTGATTTGTTCGATAGACAGGTCTTCTAACGGGCGGGTGGCTCCTGCCATGATGATGAAGCCGGATGTATCAGGATCCAGGGGGGCTATTCTGGGCACCAGGGTCCCTCCCAGGCTGTGTCCCAGGATAAATATTTTTTTGGGATTGATATTTTTGGTGCGGCGGAGAAGTTCAGCGGCATGGACAGCATCTTCCATGGTTTCTTCATAAACCGTTAAGGAAAGGTCTTTTTGGGATACCATTTTTTGACCATGGGCTTTGGTCCGCTTGTCATAGCGAAGCACTGCTGTTTTATTAGAGGCCAATCCCCATGCCAGGTCTTTAAAAGGCTTATTGGCTCCTACAGATTCGTCTCTGTCATTGGGTCCTGAACCATGGACCAAAACCACAGCCGGGAAAGGCCCCTCTCCTTTGGGGATGGACAAGACCCCAGGAAGCTTCCATCCTTTTGTTCCGAATTCGACCTCTTTTTCAGTAAAGGAATCTTTTTTTACATAATCCGGGGGTTTGTAAGGAGAAGGCGGTTGGGTGAAAAACTGTCCGGCAATCTGTTTTTTCTTATTAAACACCACTTTGACATCCAGGGTCCATTTTTCAAACTCACAGGTGATATACACTACGTCATATTTAGGTAAAGATTCAGTGCGGACGCCCTTTTGCTTTTTGAGCTCTCCCACCTGGCTGATAACAGTTTCCCAAACTTGTTTCATTTTCTCTGGAGGAGCTGCCTTGGCCATGGTTTCATCAAAGTTTTTAACAGCCGCTTCATAATCACCGTTTTCCAGTGCCCGCACAAAGCTTTTTGCCCTTGAAATAAGATCGTTCATGGGTAAAGGAGGTTTTTGCTGGCTGTTTATACTCAATGGAATCACAATCAATATAATGGATATGATAGTACTAATTTTCATTTTTTCACCTTTTCATGCGAATTATGTTTTTTTCTATTTGAACTACGCCCTCAGTCCTGATTTTATTCAAAAAAAATATCCCTCTTTATCTTATACCATTTTGAAGTGGGAGAATCATGAAAAAAAGATAGATAAATTCAATTCAATTGACCTTGAATTGATGATATGCGATTATAATTATGTATTCGATCAGAAGATTTTTATCATCAAATGAATTAAGGAGGCCCACATGAGTACTGTTTATCATGAATCCGGATTGTCCAAAGAAGCCAAAGCCACCCATAGGGCTTTGACCAGCTTGATAGAAGAATTAGAGGCGGTTGATTGGTATAATCAAAGAGCCGATGTTGCTCAGGATGAGGAGCTTAAAAAAATTCTCATACACAACAGGAATGAAGAAATGGAGCACGCAGCCATGCTTTTAGAGTGGCTCCGAAGAAGACATCCGGAGTTAGATGAGGAGTTAGAGACCTATCTTTTTAAAACCGCTCCCATAACTGAAATCGAGGAAGAAGATTAAATATAAGTTTAATAACTTATTCCTGTTTTTTTAGTTTTTCCCCGCAGTTAGGACAAACCTGCCAGCTTTCTTCCACTGGTTTACCGCACTTAGGGCAGAGGGGTTGAAGCCTTGTCCCGCAGTGGGGGCAGTAAACAAAGTGATCAGCCACAGGCTCTCCGCATTGAGGACAGGGTTGAGGCGCTTTGATCTCTCTCTTCTCTTCTTTTCCGGGGGTGGTATCCGAGCGAACAATCAAGTAGATCAGTAAACCGATTAAATTCCCGATAAAAACCAGCAGGGCCCATAAAATTCCGTTCATATTTCTCCGCTCTGCGTCTCTGTAAACCCAGACTATGACAAAAATCCATATGATCAGCATAACCAGAGAAGCGATGGAGACAGGAGAAACATGAAAAAATCCAAAGGGACCGAATTCAATACCGTTTAAGTTTGGTATATTGATTGATCTAAAAGTGTGTAGAAATACTCCAAAAGGCATTAAAATGAAAGGGAATATACGAACCACTAATAAAATCAACAAAACAGCTAAAAGTATTAACCCTATTGTTTTTCCTGTTGAACTTGCCATAACAAATCTCCTTTTAAGTCATTTATATCATTAAAACATTACTGTCTATTTTTTGTTTTGCCTTAAATTTCTTGATGATAACCGGAGCAAAAAACAGCATGACCGCATTTTGTATCATAAGAATCATAACGCCCGCTGCCAGAGGAGAGAGGGATTGACCGGATTTCAAGGCTTTGGTAAAGGGAAGCATCAAGAAAACTATCAAAATGATATTAACAGCGATGGCGATCCAGATCGATTTAGGTATGCGGGAAGATTTGATGGGAGTCAGTTTCGAATGGCACAGAGTTCTTGTTTTTTCAAAAAAGTCATGAGAAGGTTCAGGCTTTTTCATTTTGTCTAAATGGGCCCGAATAAATTCTAAGTCCTTTTGATAACCCTTGTTTTCCATTTTATTTTCTCCCATTTTTAATTTATCCTTGACAATAAGTCTGCAAATCTTTACGGAGCTTTTTTACAGTCCGAAAGAGAACTGATTTAACCGTCCCTTCCGGCAGGTTAAGGATTTCACTGATTTCTGAATGCTTGAATCCTGCCATTTCTTTAAGAACAAAGATTTGGCGTTGATGATCAGGAAGTTTGGCTAGTGCTTGAGAAATCGCACCACCCATGTCCAGTTGATCAGATGAATCTGGGTGAATGGGTTTTTCTGTTAAAAAAGAGTTTTGACCCGAGTGCTGGTTCATTTCAAATTGTCTCCTTTTTTTAAAAAAAAAAGATCTTCTCACTCTTTCTTTTCTTAAAGAGTCTTTATACAGATTAGAAGTGATGGTGAATATCCAGGACTTGACTTTCTTCATGTTGAGGGTTTTGGGAAAATTTTTAGCCACTCTGAGCCAAGTATCTTGGAACAGGTCTTCAGCTTCTCCTCTGTCTTTGGTCAGATAAAAAGCAAAGTGATAAACATCAGATTTGTGCTGGTCGTACAACTGATCAAACATTTTTTGGCTGCCTGTTTTTTCTTTGGAGTCATTCTCATCAGGTTTCAAAACATTCTCCATCCACATACATTATCATTACTAAAGACGCATGAGAATTGAAATAGTTCTGCTATTCTGGATTATCATAGAAAGAGAATCAATTATTTCCAGCTTCTTTGATTATGTCAATCATGGTTTGCTTTTTAAGATTTATTTTTTAAGATAAAAGCATGAATAAATTGTTCCTCTGCAAAGGCCAAGTATTAAGCCTCATCGTTCTAGCTGGGGGAAAAAGCCGGAGGATGAGAAAAAACAAAGCTTTGCTTCCCTTTCCAGAAGGAACCTTGATTGAGCGGATCATCAACCAGCTCAAAGATTATTTTGATGAAGTTATTATAAGTATCAATGAAGAGAAAGATTTTGAATTTTTGCCTCATAAGCTGGTCAAAGATGAGAAGCCGGGACAGGGGCCTATGATGGGAATAAAAACTGCTCTATCTTCTTCTTCTCATTTAAAAAATTTTGTCATAGCCTGCGATATTCCTGATATCAGGATTTCTTTTTTAGAGAAGATGATCAAAGAAGCAGGCAAACATGAGATTGTGATCGCCCGTGCTCCAAACCACAGGAAAGAACCTCTTTTTGGGATTTATTCAAAATCTGTTCTTCCTGAAATGGACAAACTTCTTATGTCCGGAATTTTTTCCCTTCTCCCGCTGTTTGAAATATGCCAGACAAAAGAGATGGAGATACCGGACAGTTCTTGGTTTAGAAATCTGAATACTCTCAGAGAATACAAAAGATTTTTAAGACAGGTAAAAAAATAGAGAAGCAGAAAATATCTATCTCACACCATGGTTTCAATAAACACGGCCAGGATATAAACGCCGGCTGTTAAAAAGTAATGGATTTTTTTGGGATGATAAAAGGAAGATTTGAATGAAAAAGGCTGCACCTTAAAAAACAGAAAGACAATAAGGCTGCTCGCCAAGCTCTCCACAATAAAAAAACTCAGAAAACGGGTTGAGCCCAAATCGAAAAAACTTTTCACTGTGAATAAATGACTCAAAGAAAAGATCACCGTGGAATAGATCAATTTCCAGCCTAAAACTAGAGTGAATACAGGAAGAAATTTTGAGAACAACTGTTTTTTCCATGCTTTTAGAAATAAAACCAGGACTAAGGATTCGCATAAGATGGAAATCATTGGATTTAAAACAGAAAACAGGTCATGGGGAGAGATGAAAATATCAAAGAATTTAAGAGAAGCCGCTGCACAAGAAGTGAACAAGATGGTGGAGTGTCGTCCGGTCATGGAATAAGCTTTGACCATAAAAAATAAAGCAATGGGAAACATCAAGGAACCCGCCAATCCAGGGATTTTGCTGATATGAAGAAGATGTCCCAAAGTGGCTTCAGCTATTCCCCATAGAGATCCCCAGAATAAAGGAATCAAAATTGACGGCCTCTTTTTGTTTTTTTTCATGAGTCTTTTTCCCTTATAGATTTTACTTTCTCAACTTTCCATATGGAATCAACAAAGTATTTCTTAGAGTCATAAAGCTGTTTTTCAATGGCATAGCCTGTTTCTTCAGCTAATTTTTCAATGTCTGATAGGAGATATTTATAGGAATATTCTGTATGAATGGGTTCCCAGGCCTCAAAAGAAAAGGACTGCCCTACTTTTTTTAGAAATACTTCCTGACTTTCCAAACTGACTAGATAACTTTCCATAGCACCTGTAAACACATCATAATTGGAATAATGACGAAATTTTTTCAAGTCAAAGTTTCCTCCAAGTTCCCTGTTAATGCGTCGGAGCAGGTTCAAATTGAATTTACTGGTGATATTTTGGGAATCATTATAAGCTTTGAGCATAAGGTCAATATCTTTTTTTAGGTCAAATCCGATCACTGCAAAGTCTCCGTTCTGGAGAGAATTCCAAAGGTTGTGAAGGAACACCCGGGATTGAGTTTTGTTGAAATTTCCAAGGTTTGATCCAAGAAATAGGACCATGTTTTTGTGAAAGCTGAGATTGCTGAGCCATTTAAGCCCTTCAAAATACTCAGCCACAATGCCCTCAGCTTCCAGAGAAGGAAATTTCCGGTTTAAAAATTGAGTGAGAATCTTCATGGCTGACTCAGAAATATCAATGGGGATGTATTTGAATGTCAGCTCCTTTTTTAAAAAATGTTCCAGCAAAATACTGGTTTTTCGTCCATCTCCTGCTCCCAGCTCCACGAGGTTAAAGGGCTCTTTTTTCACCAGCCGGCTGAATTCTTCTTTTTTTGTTCTGAGGATATTAAATTCGCATTGGGTGAGGTAATATTCAGGGAGGTCCATGATTTTCTGGAAAAGTTTGGTTCCTCTTTTATCATAAAAATACTTAGATGAAATTTCTTTGGGAATTTTTGATAACCCCACTAAAACATCTCCAGAAAAGGTATGCTCCTTTAGGCTCATGTTTTCCAAATCTTTTTGTTTTAATATACGATAAGTGGCTCCCATAATGGATCACCTCACTTTTATTTACAAGGGAGAAAACGGATTGTGGATTCCATTTCCCGAATCACCTCTTTAAATCCAAAAAGAGTTTCCTGGATATCCTTTTTTGAATTCATTCTTGATAATGAAAATCTCACCGCACAGTGAGCTTCTTCTGGGCTTTTTCCCATAGCCATGAGAACATGGGTGGGTTCAGGCGAACCAGACTTACACGCTGAACCTGAGGACAGAGCTATGCCTCTCTGATCCAGAGCGATCACCAGGGATTCCCCTCTGATGTCGGGAAGGGTTATATTGAGTGTATTTGGGAGACGGGCTTGAGGATGTCCGTTGACTTCAGCTTCAGGAATTATTTTCTTGATTCCTTTTTCAAGCTTACCTCGAAGCTCTTTGACTTTTTTCATCTCAGGAAGTTTATAAAGGGCTATTTCAGCTGCTTTTCCCAATCCCACAATAGCCGGTACATTGTGAGTTCCGGCTCTCAGCTCATTTTCCTGTTTTCCACCGTGAATTAGAGGTTCTATTTGAATTCCTTTTTTCACGAAGAGGGCTCCTACTCCTTTAGGACCGTGGAACTTATGTCCGGATAAACTGAGCAGATCCACACTCAACTCATTCACATCCACTTTGATCTTACCCACAGCCTGAACCGCATCGGTGTGAAAAAGTATTTTTTTTTGATGGGCGGCGGCACAGAGCTCTTTGATGGGCAGGAGAGTGCCGGTCTCGTTGTTGGCCATCATAATAGAGATCAGTATGGTTTGGTCTGTGATGGCTTTTTTTAATTTTTCAGGAGAAACTTTTCCATACGAATCCACATCCAGATAGGTCACTTTATATCCTAATTTTTCTAGAAATTCGCATGCTCTGAGATTGGCTGGATGTTCAACCGAGCTGGTGATGATGTGGTTTCCTTTATTCCGATGGGCAAAGGCAATTCCTTTTAAAGCCAGGTTATTTGATTCAGACCCTCCTCCGGTAAAAATGATGCGTCTGGGCTTAGAATGAATCAATTGGGCCACCTGACGCCTGGCTTTTTCTACGGCTTTTTGAGCCATACCCCCGCTTTTATGGATGCTGGAAGGATTTCCGTGTTTTTCTCCCAGATAAGGCAGCATCTCTTTTTTCACTAAAGGGTCTACTCTGGTGGTGGCATTATTGTCTAGATAGATATGTCGTTTGAACTCTTTTTTGGTTATATCAGCAGGAGCTTGGAAAGATTCGCTCATCTTGGTTTTTTTAGCGGCTGTTTTTTTATTTTCCTCGGTTCCTGAAGAGATTTTTTCCACCTCGCACAGAAGCGCTTTATAAACCGGGAATCCAGATATTTCATCATAGTTGGAAAGGTCTGTTAATTCATTGACGTTCCATTTCTGCCAGGCCTTGGGACCCACTGGTGTGCCTCCTCCCATATTGCATTCAATGGATCCTTTCACGATATGGGGAGTTACTCTGGCTCTGAAAGGAACTTGCCCTCGGGCTGTTTTGACTTTCAATAAATCACCGGTCTGAATTTCTCTTTTTTGCGCATCATCAGGATTGATTTCCACCATAGGCTCTGGATTATCCTTGACCAAACCCTTGATTCCGTGGTGTTGGGAACGGAAATCTGTCTGCGGTCTGGCTCCTGAATTGAAAACTAGAGGAAATTTTTGAGCCAATTCTGGATCGGAGAGGGGGCCTTCTTTGACTTCTGTATACTTGGGAAGCGGCTCATATCCGTATTCCTCTAAGGTGGTTGACCATATCTCGAATTTTCTGGTGGAGGTTTCAAACCCTGGTTGGTTGTCTTTGCGGAGACTGCCTTTTTCCCATTTTTTGTATTCCATAACCGGAGACTGAATTTTGACCCATCCTCCCGCCTTTTTAATTTCTTCAAGAGAATAACCTGACCCTTTAAGGGCAAACCGGATGAGTTCCTCTTCGCTCTGAGGATAAAGGTGGCCGTAACCCAACCTATTGGCCAGTTCAGCCATAATGAGATAGTCGTTTCTTGCTTTTCCTATTGGCTCAATGATTTTTTCTCTGAGTCGAAAAATAGGTCCATACACCATATATGAATTGATTTCAAACATAGTGGTAGCAGGAAGCACGATATCAGCATAAGCGGCATCCGCAGTTAATTGGCGGTCAATAGTTACTAGAAAATCTAGTTGGGAAAGAGTCTTCCTCCATATTGGGGTTTGGGGCCAGGAAGTGAGAATGGAACCTCCGTGGATAATCAGACTTCGGATTTTGTAAGGTTCTGATTTAAGAACAGAATTCACCAACCCAGAAGCATGGGACTCTCCTCGGTAAAGACTGTATATGGGGAATAAATCTCTGGCGACAGCTTTATCCACTGCCGGATTTTCTTGGTTGCAGGAACGATTTATGGGAAAATGGGAATCCTTCATGGCAAGACCTATGCCTCCGGGAACATCCAATTGTCCGGCTATAGAAAAAAGAGTGAGCACAGCACGGATAGCCTGTATTCCGGAGTTGGAATACTCAAGCCCTGTATACATCACAGGACAGGCTCCTTTAGCCGAGGCTATTTTTTGGGCGATTTCTGTTATGGTTTTGGAAGGAATGCCGGTAATTTTTTCTGTTTTCTCTGGGGGGAAGTGCTGGACATAAGATTTAAGCTCTTCAAAACCGTGGCACCAATTTTGGGTGAAATCTTCATCATACAGCTCTTCTTCGATCATCACGTATATCATGCTTAGAGCCAGGGCTCCATCTGTCCCTGGCCTGAGTGGGATCCATCTGGCATTGGTTCGTTCAGCCGTTTCTGTGAAACGGGGATCGATGTTGATGACTTCAGCCCCTCTTTGTACAGCCTGATCCAGCCTGTACATATCCAAAGGAGGCGAATCTGTGGCCGGGTTAGCTCCCCATATTAAAATAAGCTCTGAATTCTCTATATCTGTGAACATGTTGATGAGCATTCTTCCCAAAGTTAAGTGAGGAGCAAGCACAGCAAAAGAGACGTAACAAAGAGCTCCCACTCCCATGGTGTTTGGGGATCCAAAAGGAAATAGTATGTTAGATGCTGAAGACACGGCCGCCTGTT
>DASRVI010000501.1:0-6963 GCA_035655135.1 Acidobacteriota bacterium
AAAAGTAAACTAATAATGACCGACTGGTCGGTCAAGGAAGAATCAATGAGTGCTATCATCGTGGATAAAAAAGAAAAACAAAAGAACATTGTTCGATCAGCCATGAAAATATTCTCCCAAAAGGGATTTGACCGAACCACAGTTTCGGATATAGCTCAAGAAGCAGGAATCGGGAAAGGAACTTATTATGAATATTTCAAGAGCAAAGACGAGGTCATCCATCTGGTATTTGACTATTTTATGCAGGATTTGGTCCCTGATTTCCAAGAAATTGTTCAACAATCCATCTCAGCTTCTGAAAAAATAATCCTTATGATTAAATCAATGAGCCATCTTATTGAGTCAAAGGAACAACAAGATTTTGTGGGTCTTGTATTTGATATTTGGGCGGAAGGGATCCGGAGTCAACCTCATCGGAAATCATTGGAGCTGAAAATGAAACAGTTTTATAAGGATTATCGGGAGCCAGTAGTGGAGGTCCTCAAACAAGGGATTCGATCAGGGGAGTTCCGTTCAGATATAAAAATGGAAGCGGAAGCTTCTGTGTTGATCGGACTTTTAGATGGTCTGCTGGTGCAGTGGGTTTTGGACAGAAAAGGATTTCCCATCCAGTCAGCGTTGGAAGCTGTTGAGGAAACCTTACTGCGCGGAATTCTCAGTCAGGATAAAAAGAATAAGAATAAAGACAAGAAGGCTCTACAGGGGAGATTAAAATGAAAAAAGGTGTTTGTTTAGCCATCGCGTTCTTTTTCGCGGCTGGACTGGGGATGTTATGGGCTCAGGAAAAAAAGATAGATGCCAGAGAAATTGTGGAAAAGATTGATGAGCTGTACCGAAGTGATTCCAGCAAAGCCCTGATGGAGATGGAAATTGTAACCCCCCACTGGCAGAGAACATTAAAAATGCGAGTTTGGAGTGAAGGGATGGATAAAACATTCATCCGTATACTAGAACCCAAAAAGGAAAGAGGTATGGGAACTTTGAGAATGGAAAATGAAATGTGGAATTATCTTCCTAAAACCAATAAAGTGATTAAGATTCCTCCATCCATGATGATGAGTTCATATATGGGTTCTGATTTCACCAATAATGATCTGGTTCGAGAGTATACTTTTACAGAGGATTATGATTTTAATTTGACTCAGGTTGATAATCCTGAACCTGATCTTATCTATGTCAAATGTGTTCCCCATGAAGGTCTTCCCATTGTCTGGGGGCACATAATCCTGGCTGTTCGAAGCGAGGATTATCTGCCGGTCTGGCAAAAATATTATGATGAAAAAGGGGAACTGGTTCGCGAAATGTTTTTTAAGGATATAAAGCTTTTCGAGGACCGGTGGATACCCTCAGTTATGGAATTAATACCCTTCACTAAGGAGGGACACAGAACCCTCATCAGATATATAGAGGTCAAATTTGATCTCCAGATAGATTCATCCATTTTCACACTCAGAAATCTCAGGTCAGGGATCTAAAATGTTGATGCTGAAAATGGCTTTCCGGAATATATTCCGCCATAAACGTCGAACTGTTCTGACGGGTTTAAGCATGTTCGGTGGATTTGTGCTGGCTGCGATTTTTATTGGTTGGGCCGATGGAACCTATAACGGCATTATTGACAGTTTTACTCGGAATAATCTGGGCCATATCCAGATTCATGCTGAAAATTATCTGGATAGGCCATCTCTATATAAAACCATTGATGACCTTGACAAGGTCAAAAGTGCTCTGACTGGGCTGAATCATGTGGATGATTGGGCTCCTCGGGTTTACTCATCTGGATTGGCTTCTTTCCAATCAAAAAGCAGCGGTGTTCAAATCACGGGTATTGATCCTGTCCGAGAAAATAAAACCACCCGATTCCATAAAAAGATCATAAAGGGGCAGGATTTTTCTCAGAAGCCTGACCATGAAGTCCTGTTGGGTAAAGGGTTGGCCAAAGTGTTGAACGCTGAAATTGGAGATGAAGTTGTGTTCATTTCCCAGGCTGCAGACGGGTCAGTAGCCAATGATCTGTATAAGGTGAAAGGCCTTATAGACATGGGAGACGAGGCATCCAACCGAACCGCATTTTTTCTTCATATCCAGGATGCCCAGGAATTATTGGTTCTGGGAGAACGGATCCATGAAGTGGCTGTCACAGTGGATGATTTAGATCGAGTTCGAAACATCAACCAAACTCTGGAAAAAAGGCTCCATAAAACAGGTCTGGACCCTGCTCCCTGGCAGGAATTTGCCCGCTCTTTTTATGTGGCCATGAAAGCAGATATGCAGGGTATGTGGATCATGTTGGTGATCATTATTCTGGTGGTGGCTATTGGAGTTCTGAATACTGTCTTGATGTCCGTGCTGGAAAGACGAAGGGAATATGGGGTGCTTAAGGCTGTGGGAACCAAATCCCATCAAATAATCAGATTGGTATTGACTGAGGTGAATATCCTGGCTTTTTTTTCTGTGATTTTGGGAATTGGGGTAGGACTGGTAGTCAACATGATCCTTTCCCAGCACGGAATTTCTCTTAGTCAGCCTATCACATGGGGAGGAATGGAGATTCAAACCATGAAAGCTGAAATCAATCTCCGCAGTTTTATCATTCCCACCATCACCATATTTCTTTCAGCCACTTTAGTGAGTTTTTTTCCGGCTGTCAAAGCCGCCCGTACAGAACCCGCGGAGATTATGCGGATGTATTAAGGAGGATAAGATGTGGTTTTATATCAAGCTGGCTTGTCGTAATATTTTCCGGAACAAACGCCGAACCATTATCGCGAGCACAGCTATGGGAATCGGTTTGGCTTCACTTATTTTTGTGGATGGACTGATGATTGGAATGAAGGAATCCATGATTCGATCAGCCACAGGGTCTTTTTTAGGAGAAGCTCAGATTCATTTAAAAGGATACCGACAAAGCCGGGAAGTGGAAGAAACCATTCATCAAAAAATGAAAGTGATAAACGAATTGGAACAGGAACAGACAGTTGAGAATTTCGCTTCACGTGCCCTCAGTTACGCCATGATCACTTCTGCAGCCAATGTCCGCTCTGTTCAGATGGTCGGTGTTCAGCCCCAAAAGGAAAAATTTGTTTCCAAGATTGATGAGGCGATCCAGGAAGGAACTTTTTTCCAGGAAGATAATCCGCGCAGTATCTTGATCGGAAAAGAATTAGCTGAGATCTTGGAAGTGGAGCTGGGAGACCGGGTGGTTCTGACCGTATCCCAGGCGAAAAGTGGAGATCTTTCCCAAGAAATGTTCCGTGTTTCAGGGATATTTAGTTTCAATGCTCAAGAAATGGATAAGGGAATGATTTTTATTAAACTGGACAAAGCCCAGGAAATGATGAACCTTGACGGAGGAATCCATGAAATCGCAGTTCATTTTAAGAATATTCAGTTGTCCTTGCAGCCGGATTTATCTTTTTGGCAGAAGTATTCACGCTGGGGAAATGAGGCGGTCAGTTGGACAGAGATTTTGCCCCAGATGATGGCGGTTTGGGATCTGACATACCTCAGCCGCTTGGTGATGTCTGTTATCATTGCGGCTGTGGTGGTGTTTGGAATTATCAATACTTTGTTTATGTCTCTTTATGAGAGATTATTTGAATTTGGAGTGTTAAGGGCTGTGGGCACCCGATCAGGCGGGATTCGCAAGTTGATGGTTTTTGAAGCCGGAGCGTTAGGGATTATAAGCGCTGGGATCGGAATTATTCTTGGCTTAGCTCTGATCGGTATTTTTGCTTATACTGGAATTGATTACAGAGGTATTGAATTTGCGGGGTCCACCATCCAGGAACTGATTTATCCGGTGCTCAAAGTCTATCAATTTATTTATTATCCTTTAGGAGTCGTTGCTTTTGTATCCATGGTGGGATTGTATCCTGCCATCACAGCTTCCCGGATGTCCATAACCAAAGCCATGCGCCGGAGTTTATAAAGGAGAAATCATGGATAATAATAAAGATCTCATTATAAAAACAGAGTCGCTTGAAAAAACATATCATGATAATGGAATTGATGTCAGAGCTGTGCGAGGGGTTGACATGGAAATTTTTAAAGGAGAATTTTCTGCTGTGGTCGGTCCATCAGGCTCTGGTAAAACAACTCTGCTCAATGTGATTTCTGGATTGGATAGTCCTACTTCAGGAAAGGTGCTGTTGGGAGGCCAGCTTATCTCAGAAATGCTAGGGAAAAAACTCTCTGATTTCAGACGGGATCATATTGGATTTATTTTTCAGGCTTATAACCTGATTCCTGTGCTCACGGTGGAAGAAAATGTGGAATACATCATGCTTCTTCAGGGGGTTTCCAAACAGGAGCGTCATCAACGAGTGGCGCAGATGCTTAAAGATGTGGGTTTGGAAGGGATGGAGAACCGCTTTCCTCCTAAGCTGTCGGGCGGACAACAGCAGCGCGTGGCTATCGCCAGAGCCATGGTTTCTCGTCCCTCTTTGATTCTGGCGGACGAACCCACAGCCAATCTAGATTCCAAAACTGGCTCTGATCTGCTGGATATGATGGCTGAATTGAATCAAAACACAGGAATGACTTTTCTCTTTTCCACTCACGACCGCATGGTCATGCGCAAAGCGCGGAGAATCATCTCTCTCAAAGATGGACAGATTGTCAAGGATGAAACCAAGAACAGCCAATGAAGAAAATTGTGGTCTGGTCAATCGGGATTTTTTTGAGTCTGGGTTTTGGGCATCAACTGGGAGCAGAAAACATCCGAATCAGCGGGTCCTATAAAAATTTTTCCATTTTTTTCTCCATGCCCGACTTTCTCATTGGCGGACAAAGCTTGGATTCAGACAGTCTTGGTGCGGTTAACAATCGATTCCGGCTGCGCACCTTAATCAAGCCTTGGGAAGGGGTGGAATTTAAACTGGCTTATGATTTATCTCCTCGGATTCAAGATCCACTCTTATTTCAGGACACTTTTTTTCCCCTGGGAAACATTTCAGCCGGTTATCGTCTCACAGATTTTCGCGAAAGAATATATCCTGTCCCCAAAAAAAGTGCCCGGAGTTTTGGTCTGTTTCACAATCTGGACCGTTTCATGGTGATGTTACGTTTTGATTGGGCTGACCTTTATATCGGCCGCCAGGCGATCGCTTGGGGTTCTGCCCGACTGATCAATCCCACGGATATCATTGCGCCTTTTTCTTTTAATCAGTTAGATACTGAAGAAAGGAGAGGTGTGGATGCGGTAAGGCTCCGCATTCCATTGGGAATGATGGATGAACTGGATTTAGGAATCGTGGCTGGCAAGGATTTCAAATCAGAAAACAGTGCCGCCTTTCTTAGATACAAATTTTATATTTGGAGAACAGATGTCTCTTTGCTTTCTTTAGCTTTCCGACACCATCTCTTATTGGGCTTTGATTTTGCTCGAGCCTTAGGAGGAGCAGGTCTTTGGTGTGAGGCTGCTGTGGTGTTTCCTTATCTTTTTGAAAAAGGTCCGCTTATTGGGGAAGATCGTTATTTCCGCTTTTCTTTAGGCATGGACACTAATTTGACTTCTAAGCTGTATGGCTATGTGGAATATCATTTCAGTTCAGCTGGATCAAAACAACCTCGAGAATATTTGAATCTATTTTCCACTTCTGCGTTTCAGGATGGTTCTGTTTATTTGATGGGGAGGCATTATGTTGGTGTGGGAGGCACTTATCAGATCACTCCGCTTTTGCCCGGATCCCTAATGATTTTACTCAACGCCAGCGACCAATCTCTTACTTTGGCTCCTTATTTGGAATACAATATAGCTTCTGATATATACCTATCCGCAGGCTGCTATCTGGGTTTTGGCAAAGGACCTGAATCCATCTTAGAGGGAGAACTGGTGGATCAAATCATGAAATCAGAATTCGGCACCTACCCTGATATGGTGTTCACTTCATTCCGAATTTATTTTTAGCAGGGACTTAAACCAAACATTTAGTCCACTTCGAGCTCCATTTTTTCTAGATATAAATCTGTTCCGGCAAGAGTTTCCAGGTTAGTGGAGCCACATTTTTCGCAGTTTAAAACAAGGTCATCTTTTTCCATCACAGCGTCGCATTCCTTGCATTTTAACTTAAGAGGGACTGTTTCGATCTCCAGCTTTGCATCAGAGGCGATAGTATCCTTTTTATAGATATCAAAGGCAGTCTCTAAGAGATCTGGCACTGCTCCAGAGAGTGCCCCGACCTTAAGTTTGACATAGGTGATTTTTTTGGCATTTTTTTCTTTCGCTTTTTGTTCCATGATTTCAAACAAATTGGCAATCAATGAAAGTTCATGCATTTGAACAGCGCAGTTTTTTTAGTTCTTCGATAAGATAACGGGCAAATTCGTTGATACCAGTACCATCAACAGCACTGGTTTTAAAGACTTTTATTTTTGGATTGACATCCAGCCCTTCTTGAGTGGCCCGCTCTATATGAAAGGGCAGTTTATTCAAAAGGTCGGTTTTGCTTATGATAAGGGCATCCGAAGTCATGAATGCTTTGGGGTATTTTTTGGGTTTATCATCCCCTTCTGGTATAGAAAGAAGAACGCACCGGATGCTTTCTCCCAAATCAAAACTGGCAGGGCAAACAAGATTGCCCACATTTTCAATAAACAAGAAGTCCAAATCCGGAGGGATTTCAGAAAACAATTTTCCAATCATTTTTGCATCCAGGTGGCAGGCTCCCCCTGTGGATATCTGCCATGCTTGGATTCCCTTAGCTCTGATTCTTTCAGCATCTCTTTCTGTTTCAATATCCCCTTCTATAACAGCCATTTTATAATCAGGCCTTAGTATTTCAACAAGTTTTTCCAACAGGGAAGTTTTTCCCGCCCCAGGAGAGCTGAGCAAATTGATGGCGAGAATTCCTTTGGCTGTTAATTTTTTACGGATATCTCCGGCAATTTTCTTGTTTGAACCAAGCAGGTCTTCAAGAATCATGATTTGTTTTTTTTTCATTTGGATATCTCTCTCAATAT
>DASRVI010000502.1:0-2634 GCA_035655135.1 Acidobacteriota bacterium
CTCCAATGTGAATGCATCACTTCATTGGGGTTTAGAGCAAAATTTATGCCAACCTCCCTACCCTGATCTTCAGCAGAGATGGAAGGCCGATCTGTTTCTCTTAGAGGTCACCTGTCCTCTTTCTTATCCAGATCCGACTCTGTTTTAACCGAAAAAAATTGGTAGTCCTTATAGCTGATGTCTGTTTTTATTTTTGTTTTATATAATTTTGCGCCTCGATCCATTGGATATATGACTCTGACTTTGACCTTATCAGGAAACAGAAGTCCTTCTTTCTCCATCTTATAAGAATAGGTAGTGATAAACTCAGGCTTGAAATCGTATTAGGTTTAAACACATTTATATCCCCAGGTTCAATCCTCCCATCTACTGAGAGACGGCTCTCTCCAATGCATTGTGAATATCCATTTCTTTTGGGATCAGGACCGTAATAGATGTCGTGTATTTTCTCTTGACATATAAAATCAAGCGCAGCCTCATCCAGTTTTTGGCAGTACTCTGCGCACGCATGGAGTATGGTCACCTTCTCCGGATGAGATGAAGAGGTCATGACAAGCTCTTTTTTAATCCCTTTTTGACTCTTATCCCATGTTCCTTTAAATTGATATTAAGATCCGCTTCTTCTTCAGCAAAAAGATGGAAATTCAAAATGAGAAGAAAATATAAGAAAATAAATACCAATTCAAAGAGCCCTTTGTGTCAAACCAGCCTATCTAAAAACATTGACGCAATACACATCATTTTTTTTAACAGCAGATAATGGTAAAATATATCTATGAATTGGGAAGATGCACTTAAGAACCTGAAAAACCAATTAATTCAAATAAATGAATGCAAGATTCTTCCAGAAGGCAGTTATCTTGCCGGCGGAACAGCTGTCTCCCTTTTTTTGAATCACAGAATATCGATTGATCTAGATTTTTTCACCCCAAAAAAATTCAATTCACAGCAATTTATTTATGCCATGGAGAAATGTTTTAAAAAAGACATTATTATTGAACTCATCGAAGAGAATACGGTTATATTATTCATTTCAAATCATTATAAAATAAAATTTTCCTTATTTTTTTATCCTTATCCCCTTCTATCCCAAGTTGAATCCATGAAAATTAATAAAAAAATAACCAGTCCCCTAGCTTCTTTAAAAGACATCGAGGCCATGAAAGCACTCGCCATAACTCAACGCGGCTCTGCAAAAGATTTTGTTGACTTCTTTTTCTTATTAAAAAACACCCATCATCATTTTGAAGATATCCTGACATTTGTCAAAAAGAAGTACGGTGTCGAGAGTCGATACGAATATCATTTGAGAACATCATTTGTATATTTTGATGATGCAGAAAAAGAAAAAGACTCTATCATGTTGATAAAAAAAAGAGGTCAAATTGAAAGGATATCTGATAAGGAATGGAAGGACATCAAACACTTTTTCTGTGAGTTTATAAAATGAGAAAAGAATTATTCTGGGACAGCGACCCTGATTCCATACCCATTGAAATCGAAATTGAAAGAGCTATTAACTTTGGTGGTTTTGACTATATCAAAAAGGTTCAGAAAAAAAGCGGAATGAAAAAATTTATTGATGTGCTGATAAACAGCCGAAATTTGAGCCGAAAAGCAGTCAATTACTGGTGTCTCACACTAAACATTGACAGAAAAAAGACCAAAACTTTTAAAACCAAGCCGATCTGGACTCCCACCAGATAAAAAAGAGCACAAAAGTATCAATCAGCCACATAACCGGCCCGGTGGGTGATCCGGTATCCTCCCCCTCTTATTCGCACCTCAATTTTATGGAACTTGTTGTCAGCCTTGTAATCACTTGGAGTGTAATAGATCAGATAGTAATTTTCAGTAGCCTCCACTGTCTTTTCAAAGGCTACTGCCACATTGGCCGAACTCTCAGTCAAGCCCCCGGTGGCCTTAGCCAGGTCATTAAAAGCACCGAATATCTCACCCGATGAATCCTCCATTTTTATTTCCTGATCCGCATAGTTGGACATCCGGGTAAAATCCAGGACATAGTTTGGTTGTTTGGTGATAAACACAAAATGACTGGAAATGGAGGAATCTGAAAAGGCGGTTCTAATTTTTTCCACATGATGGGGCATACTAGCTAGTAATTCCATCTTTTGAAAGTCACTGATAAAATCAGGAATGGGCAGACTCTGTTTTTGGAAAAACAAAAACACATGCTTTTGCCCCTCAGTTTCTTTGAGACTCTCTGCCAGTTGAGTGAGCTTGGAAACATCAACCTGCTGCAGCTCTTTCATCTTTCTCAAAATATCCATACACATGGGATTTTCTACACCTTCAAATCCCTCAGTGTAGACAATTTTCCTTATCTGTTCATAAAGACCTCTGTAATCAGCCGCTCCCCGGACAATATCTTTTCTCAGTTTGGCTTTCAACTGATCCGCGATTCTCTGTTTGGGGAGAATTTTTAAAGCTTCTTCTTTAATGGAATAAGCCCGAACCGGAGTGTAGATTTTGAGAGAGTCTCCGGGCAGCATCACTTTGTTGAAAAAGTAATCCAGGACCTCATTCAGTTTGGGAAGGTAGTGACGGATCTCAAACACAAGCACAAAGTTTCGTGATTCGATCTCAGGCTGGATTGTTTTGACCGCTTCTTCG
>DASRVI010000503.1:0-3645 GCA_035655135.1 Acidobacteriota bacterium
ACTTTTTTCTCTTTGACATAGTAAGATATGACCCTGGGAAATGTCCCATAATTTCTGGGGTGAGGAACTCCTTCTCCTTTGGTTTGGACTCCCCCATCAGACGCATGCATGGTGTACGGGAGCTTCATCAGTGATTCCACATCCTTCTCATCCATTTGAAAAAAGACACCTTGGGCTCCTCCATTTTTCTGAATATGGATGATGAGCTCAACAGCATTATCAACATTTGGCTCTTTGTTCTGCATAATCAGAATTTCATGAAGATTTTTTCCCTGATACTCAGGATTTTTCTTGTAGGAAGCTATGTATATGGTCTTGAGTTTGTTGATTCCCTTAGTGGAAGTTAAGCGTCTTTGAATGATGTGTTTTTTAATTTTTTTGTATAATTCTTTGTCTTCTAATCGCTCTAGAAATCTTTTTGTTCCTCCCTCAAATGCCCAGGAAGGAAAGCTGCTGGAAAATCCAGAGCTGGTGGCTGTATAGGGATACTGATCCAGATAAACCTCCATTCCATTTTTCCTGGCTTTTTCAACAGGGTCTGTGATCATTTCTATTTTTCCCCAGACACTGTCTTCAGCAAGTTTTATGTGTGAAATTTGAACTGGAATATCATTCGATTTTCCGATTTTGATGGCTTCTTCAATAGCTTGGGTGATGAACTCGCCTTGATCCCTGAGATGAGTGGCATAGATTCCGCCAAAGGGTTTGACTGCAGAAGCCAGTTCCACTAATTCTTTGGTATCAGAATAAGTTCCTGGAATATAAGCAAGTCCAGTGGAAAACCCTATAGCGCCAGCTTTCATTTCCTCTCTTATCAAATCCTTCATTTTTTTAAGCTCTTCAGCAGTTGGTTTTGCCATGCTGTGATTCATAACCTCTCTTCTTATGGTGTTGTGTCCAATGAGACAAGCAAAGTTTATGGAAACACCATTTTCCTCAAGAACTTTAAAAAGCTTTTGTAGGGGGAATGGATGACCTCCACAGTTGCCTCCGATCACAGTGGTGACTCCTTGAAAGATATAATTATCAACAGTAGGTTTGTTAGCTATTCCGCGGTCGCAGTGAGTATGGACATCAATAAATCCAGGAGCAACTATAAGACCTTGGGCATCAATGATTTCAGTTGCTTCAGATGCTTTGATGGAGCCTATTTTAACTATCTTTCTACCTGATATTCCGATATCTGAGATAAAGGAGGGCTGTCCTGTTCCATCTATAATGGTCCCGTTTTTTATGAGGATATGATATTGATTTTCAGAGGCACCAGAGTTTATGAATAACAAGAGAAGAGAAATAAAAAAAATATTTATAAAACGAAAAATGGCTTTTAAAGCCATTCCAACCTCCTTATATTTTAAGAGTTTATAAATTTTAATGCATAACATCGACTCATGTCAATTTATGTTAAAAAATGTTGATTTGAACTCAAGTTAATTGTAATTTAATATACATGATTTTCTATGAGTATAGTCCAATTTTATCATTTATGCTTCAAACAAAGGGAGCTTACAAATGGATAACCTGATATATTTGGATAATGGCTCGACCTCTTATCCAAAACCAGATGAAGTTTACAATTTTATGGATCATTTCTATAGGAATTTTGGTGTCAATCCAGGGCGTGCAGGATTTGACTTGTGCATGGAAGCTGGAGAAATCGTTGAAAAAACGCGCAGACTTCTCACTCAATATTTTAATGGAAAAAATCCCAACCGATTGTGTTTTTCTTATAATTCTACAGATGCGTTAAATTTAGTTATTTTTGGAATGTTAAAAAAAGGTGATCATGCTGTCACCACCACTCTTGAACATAATTCTGTGCTGCGGCCTCTTTACCATCTTCAGAAATTCAATGAAGTCGAAGTCGATTATATTGGTTTTGATAAGAATGGATTTGTTGATCCTGATGATTTCCCTAAAAAGTTCAAGAAAAACACCGAACTAGTGGTGGTTAACCACGCTTCCAATGTACTGGGAACTATTCAACCTATCCGAGAAATTGGGCGGTACTGCAGAGAAGCAGGAATCCCGTTTGTGATTGATTCTTCTCAGTCTGCAGGGAAGATCCCTATTGATATTCAAGATTTGAATGTGGATGTGGTAGCTTTTACTGGACATAAATCTTTTCTTGGTCCCACAGGAATAGGAGGGCTTTACGTGAAAGAAGGGGTCAATATTAGGCATACTCGGGCCGGGGGGACAGGGATTCGTTCAGCAGAAAGAACACATCTGGATGAATATCCATACCGGCTGGAGTACGGCACATTGAATACATTGGGTGTGGCTGGTCTTTATGCAGGGTTAACATGGGTGCTTAAAAAAGGCCTGGATGAATTACACAGACATGAGATGAATCTCACAAAAAAACTCAGAGATGGACTCAGAGAAGTCAAAGGAGTGACTCTTTACTGCCAGAACGATCTCAACAATCATATTTCCCTCCTCCTTTTTAATATAAAGGGTTCCAAGGCGTTGGACGTAGGAGCTAAGCTTGATGCAGATTTCAACATAGCGTGTCGCGCCGGTCTTCATTGCGCTCCATTGGTGCATCAACAGATCAAAACAGCGAATACCCAGGGAGCGGTCCGTTTTGCTGTGGGCCCTTTTAATACAGAGGAACATATTGAAAAAGCGGTTACAGCGGTTAAAGAAATCGCCGAATCCCAAAAGTGAATATATAGTTATAATATGTCAAATTAACTCTATCATGGTTTTAGAAATAACTACACTCTTGAAATAGAAGTTTTTATTTTTTAAAATATAAATGCTAATTCATATGGCCAAAGTGATCATAATATATTTGAAAATTATGGGAATAAAGGGAGGATATCATGCCTAGAATACCTTTTTTTGCTGTTTTTTTATCCCTTTTTTGTCTTATTGGACTTCTCGCTGATCAGGACTTTGAACAGGATATTATTCCAACTTCAGAAGGCGATCTCAAGATGACATTTATAGGACACGGAACCTTGATGTTTGAATTTGATGGAAAAATCATCCATATAGACCCAGTGGGTCGATACGCTGATTACAGTCAAATGCCCAAAGCTGACCTTGTTCTCATCACCCATCATCATGGAGACCATCTGGATCCAGAGGTCTTGAATATGATATGCGGTAAAGAAACCAAAGTGGTGCTGGCTGAAAAATGTTTGGAGCAGTTTGACAGAGGAATCGTGATGCATAACGGGGATGAAAAAGAAGTCAAGGGAATCAAAATAAAAGCTATCCCCGCTTATAATATCAAGCACATGAGGAGCGAAAACACACCTTATCATGTTAAAGGAGAAGGCAATGGTTATATTTTAGAGTTGGGAGATAAAAGAGTCTATATTGCCGGGGACACAGAAAACATTCCAGAAATGAAATCTTTAAATGACATAGATATTGCTTTCTTGCCCATGAATCTTCCCTACACCATGACACCGGAAATGGTGGCTGATGCAGCCAAATCTTTCATGCCACAAATTCTCTATCCTTATCATTATGGTAATACAGATCCTCAAGAACTAGTGGAACTCCTTAAGGATGTTGAGGAAATTGAAGTCCGCATAAGAGACCTTAAATAATCTTCTCTCTCGGACTATTTCTTGTATGGTTCAATATGCACCACCACATCTATGATCTCCGGACCTTTTTCTAAGA
>DASRVI010000504.1:0-8568 GCA_035655135.1 Acidobacteriota bacterium
CCTGAATTGAATGCGATTTTAGTGGCTCAAGGAATTGCTGTTCAGTTAGAAAAAAGGATTGCTTACCGTAGAGCTATGCGTAGGGCGGTTAACACGGCGCTGAAGATGGGAGCTAAAGGCATTAAAGTTATGTGTTCTGGAAGATTGGGTGGAGTGGAAATAGCTCGTTCTGAGTGGTATTTAAAAGGACAGTTAAAACTCCAGACATTAAAAGCTGACATTGATTATGGGTTTACGGAAGCCAATACAAATTACGGGAACATAGGTATTAAGGTATGGATTTATATATCGGATAAAGAAAAAGAGAAAATGTCATCCCGGACTGATGAGATAGAGGAGATGTAACCATGTTAATGCCCAGTAAAGTCAAGCATCGAAAACAACACAGAGGAAGAATGAAAGGAAAAGCTATCCGAGGAGGACATTTATCCTTTGGGCAGTACGGGCTCCAAGCCTTAGAACCCTGCTGGCTCAATTCAAGACAAATCGAAGCCGGACGGATAGCTATAGGACGTTATCTCAAGAGAAAGGGAAAGCTTTGGATCCGAGTTTTTCCTTGGAAGCCTGTGACAAAAAAGCCAACCGAAGTAAGGATGGGGAAAGGAAAAGGAGATCCGGAATTCTGGGTAGATGTGATTAAACCAGGACGGATGATCTATGAACTGGGTGGAGTGGAAGAAAAAACCGCAAAAGAAGCTATGAGAAGGGCTGACAATAAGCTTCCCATGAAGACTCGGTTTGTATCGCGGGATAGCAGGGAATTAAAATGAAAGCACAAGAATTTAGAGAAATGTCTGTTCAAGAATTAGAGATCAAAGAAGGTGAATTAGAAGATCAGCTTTTTAAGTTGAGCTTTCAACAATCTATGGGGCAGCTTGAGGATGTTAAAAAGGTTCAATCCATAAAGAAAGATTTAGCAAGACTCAAAACCATACTTACTGAAAAGAAAAGAGGAAACAAAGAGAATGAGTGATACCAAAAGCAGAAAAAAAGAAAAAAATGGTGTTGTCATAGGGAATAAGATGAAAAAGACTGTGAAGGTTGTTGTGGAGCGTCAAGTGAGACATCCTCTGTATAAGAAAGTTATTAAAAAAAGAAAAGTATACTTTGCCCATGATGAGTATGAAAAATGCAAAATAGGGGATGTGGTAAAGATTATTGAAACCAGGCCCATGAGCAAAAGAAAAAGATGGAGAGTGAAAGAAATTATAGATTTAGCACCTGGTGAAAAATCCAAACAAAGTGAAAATAAGGGATAAAGTTATGATACGTTCAGAGACCATGCTTGCTGTTGCTGACAATTCAGGGGTGAGGAAGATATTATGCATCACTCCCTTAGGAGGGGGAGTGGGCAAAAACGCAACAGTCGGAGACATAATATCAGCCTCGGTAAAGGAAGCTCAGCCTGAGTCAGAGCTTCCCAAGGGAAAGATTGTTAAAGCTGTGATTATAAGGACGAGAAAAGAAGTCAGAAGGAAAGACGGTTCATATATTCGTTTTGACGATAATGCGGCTGTTATCATAAATGCCCAGAGTGAGCCAGTAGGAACCCGTGTGTTTGGTCCTGTAGCGAGAGAACTCAGAGAGAAGAAGTTCATGAAAATCATTTCTCTGGCCCCGGAGGTGGTATGATGAACAAAATGGACATCAGAAAAAATGACCATGTGGTGGTCATAACAGGAAAAGATAAAGGAAAAAAAGGCAAAGTATTAAAAGTTATTCCGGAAAAGAGAAGTGTTATTGTGGAGAAGCTGAATTTTACAAAAGAGTTTATCAGACAAGATCAGAGTAAAAATATTCAGGGAGGAATCATGGAGAAAGAAGCGCCTATCCATGTTTCTAATGTTATGGTTTATTGTGAAGAATGCGGACAGGGAGTGAGAATAAAACACAAGAGATTGGAAGACGGAACAAAGGTCAGGGTATGCGGTAAGTGTGATATAACTCTTGAGAAGACAGAATGAGGTCAAATATGAGTAGACTAAAAGAAAAATTTAAAAAAGAAATCGCACCTGAACTAATGAAGGAACTCTCTTTAAAAAATCCTATGGCTGTACCAAGAGTGGAAAAGGTGGTCATAAACATGGGGGTTGGAGAGGCTCTGGAGAATATCAAAGTCCTGGATAAAGCTCAAAAAGAGTTGAGCTTGATCACTGGGCAGTGGCCTGCGGTGGGAAGAGCCAAAAAATCAATATCTACTTTTAAATTGAGAAAAGGAAAACCCATTGCCTGTTATGTGACTCTAAGGAGAAACAGGATGTATGAGTTTATCGACCGATTGGTCAATATCGTGCTTCCTAGAGTCAGGGATTTTAGAGGTGTTTCAGTAAAATCTTTTGATCGAAAAGGAAATTATACTTTAGGAATAAAAGATCAACTGGTTTTTCCTGAGATTGATTACACTAAAGTGGACAAAACAAGAGGCATGAATATAACATTTGTCACCACCGCTGAAAATGACAGAGAAGGTTATATTCTTTTAAAAAAATTAGGAATGCCTTTTGGTGAGGAGTAAAAAGGAAGAAAAAAGTGGCTAAAACATCATCTATTGCAAAACACAGAAGAGAGCCAAAATATCGGGTGAGGTATAAAAACCGATGCCGGATTTGTGGCAGACCCAAAGGGTATCTTAGAAAATTTGACCTGTGCCGATTGTGCTTCAGGGAGCTGGCCTTAAAAGGCGAGATCCCAGGAGTGACAAAAGCATCATGGTAAAGGGAAAGCGAGGTAAGAAACTATGACTTTAACAGATCCTATTGCAGATATGCTAACAAGAATCAGGAATGCAGGAATAGTCAGAAAGAAAGAAGTTGACATTCCCTCATCTAATATGAAATCAGCCATAGCAAAAATTTTAAAGGAAGAAGGCTATATAAAGAATTATAAAGTCATAGATGACAAAAAACAGGGAATTCTAAAGATATTTTTAAAATACACAGAAGATAAAAAGAATGTCATTTCAGGTCTACAGAGAGTGAGTAAGCCTGGATGCCGTATTTACTGTAAAAAGGACAACATTCCCAAAGTTCTGGATGGTTTGGGAGTTGTTATCGTCTCTACTTCTGAGGGTATATTTTCTGGAAAAGATTGCGAAAAGAAGGGATTGGGAGGAGAAGTGGTATGTCAGATCTGGTAAATATAAAGGATAAAGGAAGGTAAAAATGTCAAGAGTCGGCCAGAATCCAATTCAGATTCCTGATAAAGTCAAAGTGCAAATCCACCCCAAAAAAATCGAATTCCAAGGCCCTAAGGGAAAGAATGAATCCCCTCTGTTTGAAGGGATCGAAGTTCGGATCAAAGATAATGTACTGACTTTCAAAAGGAAAAGTGAGGACAACCAAGCTGCGGCCTATCACGGCCTTGCTAGAACCTTAGCTGCTAATGCTGTTCAAGGGGTTACTGAGGGATTTTCAAAAATCTTAGAAATAGTGGGAGTCGGATTGAGAGCAAAACTGCAAAAAGATAGACTGGAGTTGAATTTAGGTTATTCCAAACCAGTTATTTATCCTATTCCTGAGGATATTGAAATAGAGCTTGAGAATCCCAATACCATCATAGTTAAAGGCATCAATAAACAAAGAGTGGGGCAGGAAGCCCAAAAAATAAAAAATTTCAGAAAACCAGACTCTTACAAACTGAAAGGGATAAGATACAGAGGAGAGAGGCTCATTAAGAAGGAACGAAAAGCAGGAGTAGGAGCGACCAGTGTATAAAAACAAAGTATATAAAAAGAAGATAGCTAAACAAAGAATAAGAAAAAGAGTCAGAAAAAAGATACAGGGGATTTCTGATAAGCCCCGGCTTCATGTAAGTCGAAGTAATAAATATATTTATGTCCAAGCTGTGGATGATTTAAATGGAACTGTTTTGGCATCTGCATCCACATTGGAAAAGGATTTTTGTGAAAAAAACGATAACAAAAAAAACATAAAAGCATCCAAGACTCTTGGCAAAATAGTAGCAGAGAGATTGAAAAAAAAGAAAATAAAAGAAATTGTTTTTGATAGGGGCCATTACCCTTATCAGGGAAGGATTAAAGCTCTGGCTGAATCCATGAGACAGTCAGGAATAAAATTTTGAGTTGCCTTTAAGGAGGAAAAAGCGTGGATGAAGAAAAATTAAGAAGAGATGAAGCTGAAGAAGAGGAATTACAAGACCAGGTTATTTCTATCCGAAGAACCATGAAAGTGGTTAAGGGAGGCAAAAATCTGAGTTTTTCTGCCTTAGTAGCTGTAGGAAATGAAAAAGGTCTTGTGGGCATCGGAAAAGGAAAAGCAAGAGAAGTGCCTCCAGCCATAAAAAAAGGAGCTAAGGACGCAAAAAAGCATATGATAGAAGTTCCTCTTAAAGGCACCACCATTCCCCACTTTATTAAAGGCGTTCACTGTGGGGGCCAGGTTATCCTGCGCCCAGCCTCTAAAGGAACTGGAATTATTGCTGGAGGTGCGGTGAGAGTTATCATGGAATTAGCTGGTGTTAAAGATGTGCTTACTAAATCAGTCGGTAGCAACAATCCTTTAAGTGTGGCTAATGCCACCATGAATGCTTTAAAAAGGCTGAAAAGTCCTGAAGAACTTTCAAAAGTCAGGGGAAAAGACGAGGATGTGATATGGCAGTGAAAGAAAAAAAACTCAAAATCAAGCTTGTCCGCAGTTTAGTGGGTCGGCCCCGCAAGCAAAGAGAAGTGGTTAGAGGATTGGGTTTGAGAAAATTAAATTCTGAAGTCATAAAGAAAGACTGCCCTGAAGTCAAAGGAATGATAAACAAAGTATCTCATCTAGTTAAAATTGAGGAGTTGAATCAAAAATGAAATTAAATGATCTTCAACCAGCCAAAGGTTCCCGTAAGAAGAGGACAAGAATAGGCCGAGGTCCAGGATCTGGACGAGGTAAAACATCAGGCCGCGGGACCAAAGGCCAGAAGTCTATATCTGGCTACTCTAGAAAACTTGGATTTGAAGGGGGACAGATGCCTCTGGTGAGAAGAGTCCCGAAAAGAGGTTTTACTAATATTTTCCGCAGGGAATATTCTGAAGTCAACATTGATAAGCTGAGCCGGATAAAAAAGAAAACCATTAAAGTCGAAGACCTTGTGGAAAAGGGAATTGTTAAAAAGAAGAATCAGCCTGTAAAGATATTGGGACGCGGTAAAATAACGACTCCTAAAACAGTATATGCCCATAAATTTTCCAAATCCGCCCAAGAAAAAATAGAAAAAGCAGGCGGAAAAGTTGTTTTAATAGGAAGTGAATGATGCTAGAAAGTATAAGAAATATTTTCAGTATTCCTGATTTGCGGAGGCGGGTTCTCTTCACTTTGATGATTTTGGCAGTTTATAGAATAGGAGCTCAGATTCCAAATCCAGGAATCAGCAGTTCTGCCTTGGCTGAATTCTGGCAGACACAAAAGGGCACCATTCTGGGAATGGTTGATTTATTCAGCGGACAAAACATGTCCCGTATGACCATTTTTGCATTAGGCATCATGCCTTATATCAGTGCCTCCATTATTCTGCAGCTTCTCCAGGTAGTGTGGCCTTATCTTGAGAGATTGTCAAAAGAAGGAGAATTGGGCAGAAAAAAGATAACTCAGTATACCAGATATGGAACTCTAATTATCTGTATCATCCAAGCCACAGCCATCAGCATATTTCTGGAGACAGCCAAGACACCGGGCGGCGCTCCCATTGTGCCTAATCCAGGACTGGGATTTAAATTTTTAACAGTCCTGACTCTAACCACAGGTACTGTTTTTATTATGTGGCTGGGAGAACAGATCTCTGATAGAGGGATAGGAAATGGGATATCTCTGATCATATTTGCCGGAATCGTGGTTGGTTTTCCTCGGGGGCTGCAGAGTATAATTGATGGATTGAGAACCGGAGATCTCACTCCTATAAGAGTCATATTCCTGGTCGCTTTGATGATTGCGGTGGTGGCGATCATTGTGTTTGTGGAAAGAGGACAGAGGCGGCTTCCTGTTTCTTATGCCAAGAGAGTGGTGGGCCGTAAAATATATGGAGGGCAATCCACCCATCTTCCCCTTAGAGTTAACACAGGTGGAGTGATCCCCATTATATTCGCAGCCTCTATCATCACCATTCCTTCCACTATAGCTCAGATGATTAAAGTCCCTTTCTTGAGGCGCATTGCTGAACAATTTGCTATGGGAATGCCGCTTTACAACCTGTTATATGTAGCTGCCATTATCTTTTTTACTTATTTTTACGTTTCAATAATATTCAATCCCAGCGATGTGGCTGATAACCTCAGGAAATATGGTGGATTTATTCCTGGGATACGTCCTGGTAAAAACACATCGGATTATATAGACGGAGTTTTATCCAGATTGACTTTAGTCGGAGCGGTTTATCTCGCGGCGGTGGCTATCATACCAGAGATTCTGATCACTGGATTTAAGGTTCAGCCTATACCTCTTATAGGTAACTTTTTAGACCAAAACCTTCCTGAATGGTTCACTCAGGGTTTAAATGTCCAGTTTTATTTTGGAGGAACATCGATCCTCATTGTGGTTGGGGTGGCTATGGACACCCTGCAGCAGATAGAAGCTCAGCTTGTTATGCGGCATTATGATGGATTTATGAGACGGGGACGAATTAAGGGAAGGCGATGAGATTGATTCTGCTTGGACCTCCTGGAAGCGGCAAAGGAACCCAGGGAGACCTTATTGAAGATAGATTTGGATTCCCCAAAGTATCTGCCGGAGACCTTTTGAGGGAAGCTGTGGAACATGGGACTCCTTTAGGGTTGAAAGCCAAGAAGGATATGAATAAAGGTGAGCTGGTTAAAGACAGTATTATCATTGACTTGATTAAACAAAGGATTCACAAGCAAGACTGCAAGAACGGATATACTTTAGACGGATTTCCGAGAAATATATCACAAGCGGAATCTTTGGAAAAAATGGATTCAGATCAAAACGAAATAGCCATAGATATCAAAATTAGTAACAGCACAGCAGTGGAGCGGCTTTCGTCCCGCTATATTTGTACTGATTGCAATAATATATATAATATAAAGAAGGAAGACTTTTCTGAAGAAAAAAGATGTGACCGCTGCGGAGGAAAACTCATCCAAAGAAAGGATGATAAACCGGAAGTCATAAAAAAGAGGCTTGATGTCTATCATAAAAAGACAGAAAAGCTTATTGATTATTATAGGAAAAAAGATGTTTATAGAGCGGTTAACGGCGAAACAAGCAGAAAGGTCGTCTTTAAGAAGATTAGTTCTATAATAAACCAGTTTAATAACTAAAGAAAATGAATATAAAATGATTATCTATAAGAATCATGAAGAAATCGAAGCCATGAGACGGAGCAATCGAATTGTGGCTCAGATTTTGAGTGAATTGAAAGAAATGGTGAAGCCTGGAATGAGGACTAAAGAATTGGATGAATATGCGGAAAAAAGGACAGCAGAACTCGGAGCGAAACCAGCTTTTAAAGACTACCGGGGATATCCCGCCTGCTTGTGTACATCCATTAATGAAGAGATCGTTCATGGTATCCCTTCATCCAGGACGCTTAAACAAGGCGATATCCTGAGCATGGATTTTGGAGTGGTTTATAATGGTTTTTATGGTGACGCCGCTTTAACTGTTCCCATAGGAGAAATTTCCTCAGAAGCCAAAAAGCTGATAAGAACAGTGAGAGAGGGTCTTGATAAAGGAATTGAACAGCTTCGGTTAGGGAACAGGATATCTGATATATCTTCAGCAGTACAGAAGTGTGTTGAGTCCAATGGATTTTCAGTGATAAAGTCTTTCGTGGGACATGGAATAGGATTTTCTCTGCACGAAGAGCCCCAGGTTCCTAATTTTGGTTCACCAGGTCATGGACCTAGAATTAAGCCAGGGATGGTGATAGCCATTGAGCCCATGATTTCGGCCGGAGACTGGGAGGTAAAGATCCTGGAAGACAACTGGACTGCAGTCACAAAAGACCGCAGCCTGTCAGCACATTATGAAAATACCATTGCCGTGACTGAAAACGGGCCTGATATATTGAGTGTTTATCATAAGGATAAAATTGGAAAGCATAGGGAGAAAAAGCATGCCTAAAAAGGATGATGTTTATGAAACTGAGGGAACAGTGATAGAGACTCTCCCTAATGCTATGTTCAAGGTTGAGCTGCCTAATAAACACACCATATTGGCTCATATATCAGGAAAAATGCGTAAATATTTTATTCGCATTCTTCCTGGGGATAAAGTGCTGGTGGAGCTTTCGCCGTATGACTTAACAAAAGGAAGGATTATTTACCGTTTCAAATAAGTACGATGAGGAAATAAAATGAAAGTAAGAACATCGGTCAAGAAAATGTGCAGGAACTGTCGGATCATTAGAAGAAATGGTGTTCTGAGAGTCATCTGCAGAAATCCAAAGCATAAACAAAGACAAGGATAGATGAGGTAATCATGGCAAGAATAGCAGGAATCACACTTCCATCTGAAAAAAGAATAGAAATAGGGCTTACTTATATCTATGGAATAGGCCGCTCACGATCTAATATGATCCTGGAGAAAGTGAAAATCAATAGGGATAAGAAGG
>DASRVI010000505.1:0-2240 GCA_035655135.1 Acidobacteriota bacterium
GCCTGAAAAGAAGATGGTAAAACAAGGGATGTAATGATGTCAAGAAGACTCTTTTATTCTGTATTTTTGAATTTGATTTTATAGGATTTTCTGGAAAGAGACACATGGCCCTGGGGATCTGTCTCGATAAAATACATATGATTTTTTGAGATATGCACCGCCTTTAAGGGTAATTCTGTAGCTCCTAAGAATTTTCCACTCAGAGAAAATACATCCACTGGCACAGGTGGGCTCTCTTTGGTGATATCTTCTGGAATACGGAAGACAAATGCGTATTGATCAGAAAGACAGATATGATTGAAGAAAGCTTTGTGTCTGGGGATCAGATCAATCAGATCCTTAGTGACTTTGGGGGGCCAGCCCAAACGATACGATCGGTCTTTGATTTCATCTTTGAAATAGTTTTTTTCATTTTTACTGATTTTTAATGGCTGAATGTCTCTTTTGAGACGATTGATTTCATTTCCTTTTGAGTCCAATAGAATGATTTCATAAAGAGTGCTTTTGGCCACAGCGCTGAGGGAAGAATGATGGGCGGATAATAGGCTGGGAGCAAAGACATCAGAACTGTAGTTGAACATCACCATTCGCCCGGTCTCATCCGGAGCTGAAACCGAAAAAGCATTTTTAGGCACCGAATAAAAGGTTTTGATGACTTTATTTTTTTTATCAATCAGGACCTGCTGCTGGACTTCAGGCTTCCATGTCCATGCGTAGTAAAGATTTTCTCCCACATATCCTGTTGAAAGCCGGCCGGACAGATGAATGCGATGGATGAACTCTCCGTTTAACTTATGAAAGGAGATGTCATTGATCTCTTCACTCACGGCGAGTAAGTCTTGCTCAGTTAAAATAATACGTCCCGGTGATTGAAAATCACCAGGGCCCTGTCCTTTTTGTCCAAAGGAGAGCCCAAGATTTCCTTCGGAGTTAAATTTCAAGACTTTTCTTTCCAGACGGTCCACTACATAAAAGTTTTCGTTACTGTCTTCGCATACAGAAGAAATAGAGGAAAATAAATATTTTTCATTTCCGATATCCAAAGAATCAAAAAGCGTGATTTTCAATGAGTCGGTTTCAGCCTTAAGAGGATTTAGCAAAAATAATAAAAGGGCGAATGATATGAATCTTAAAGTTAATTTCATTTTTTTCTCGTTAAAAAATTATTTTTTTCTTAAAGGTTCTAAATATATATACCTCGTGACAAAGAAAATTGTTACAGCTTATTTTTCATCCATTAGAACAGGGATATTATTTTCACTAATGCGCCTGCAGCCACCACTAAAATCGCAAGGATCAGAATTAGATTCCACACGCTTCCCTTGATTCCTTTGTTGATGTGTTTTCCCAAGTAGCTTTTTTTATTTTGAAGGATGAAAAAGCATATATAGGCTACAGGCTGAACCCAGAGCAGCTTGTAACCAAAAACAGAACCGGCAAAAATAGCGGAGCCGGCTGAGCCTGCCCCCAGAGTGAGAGCGCTCTGAATCCAACCCGGCCCGGAGAGCTTCCAGTAGCTAAAACAGCGCTGCCAGAAATAAGGATTGGCATTGATTTTCCTGAGATATTGTTTTTCTTGCTCTAAAGAATCTTTAGCGCGTTCTTCCACATGTCACAGAACCCACTGTGGATTTGTTTGCTGCCGAAACAGGGACCCTTTTAGCCTGGACTTATTATTTAGTAGGGAAGGAGCTGGATGAGATTTCTCCTTTGATCACAGAAAGGATCGAATATGAGATCAAGAGGCGGCACTGTTTTTATTCGTATCTGAGGGTTTTGACTGGATTGATGCTGGCTGATCTGAATGCTTGATAGCTTACGGTAAGCATAGCAATGACCAGAGCCAGGGCTCCGGAAAGGACAAAAGTCAACCCACTTATGTTGATTCGGTAGGCAAAATTTTGAAGCCATTTGTTTAAAACAATCCAAGAAATGGGCCAGGCAATGAAATTAGCAAGAATGATCCATTTTAAGAACTCTTTGATAAAGAGCCAAACAATCCCGGTTGCTGATGCTCCCAAAACTTTTCTGATTCCGATTTCTTTGGTTCGTTGTTTGGCTGTGTAAGAGGCAAGCCCGAATAAGCCTAGACAGGCAAGAAAAACCGCTAAAATAGAAAAGTATCTTACCAGATGGCTCAATTTCTGTTCAGATCGGTAAAGACTCTCGAAAGAGTCATCCACGAAATGATAAGTGAAAGGCTGAACTGTGAATTCTTTCCATTGCTTTTTCAAATAAGC
>DASRVI010000506.1:0-3919 GCA_035655135.1 Acidobacteriota bacterium
CTTGACTCCGGCTCCAACTCCACCCATATGAGCATCAAAAGCCCCCACAGCAATGGCAATCCCTTCCTGCAGTCCAAGTCTATGGGCCCATTCAGAAGATAGCTTTCCTGCTAACTTATCTGAGGGATATGCGTATTGATACAATCTCTTCCTGAGATTAGATAGCTCAGGATCTAAGAATTTCAGAAAATCCTTATCAGGCAGACCTCCCCATTCCTCACAATACATAGCTTTATGACCAGCCGCACAAATACTCCGCTTTATGTGTTCTGGCTTGGTGTCTCCAGATAACACAGCAGGGATATAATCACAAATTTCCACAAAACTGTAAGCTGAGTCAAAAACATCCGGGGCTACATTTTTACAGTGCCATATTTTTGACCAAAACCATTCCGAAGAATAAACACCCCCTATCTTCTCTAGATATTGAGGTCGCATATCTTGAGCTAATTCAGTAATCTGTGCTGCCTCATTATGACTTGAATGATCTTTCCACAACCAAACCATGGCGTCTTTGTTGTTCTTGAATTCAGGCATCATACACAAAGGCATACCTTGAGCATTGACAGGCATGGGGCTGCTTCCTGTGGTGTCTATTCCGATGCCTATGATTTGTTTTGGATTAAAATCAGGATCATTCTTTTGAGCTTCACCAAGCGCAGATTTTACAGACTCTTCCATTCCAAGTAGATAATCCTCTGGATTTTGTCTGGCTACGTTAGGTTCTTTCTGATCAATAAAAACTCCATCCTCTCCAGAGGGATAAGGAAAAACGCTTGTCCCAAGCTCCATTCCGTTTGCAATATCCACTATCAAGGATCGGCACGAATTGGTTCCAAAATCCATTCCAAGGGCATACTTTTTTGTTTTTTGACTCATTTTTTATAAGATAATATTTTATAATAATTTATTCAACAATTCTCTTTATCTGGATTAAATACCTTGATATTTTTACGTCAAAAATGTATTGAATATGAATAATAATGCACCCATTAAAAGATAAATATATTCTTGGAATTCCCAACGAAAAGCTCCCCTTTATCATCGGGATGGCCTTACTTGTCATAGAAATAGGCGTTATTACTTTCATTTTCTTATCTAATCCGTCTCTATCTTTAAAAATAATTTCAATGATCACAGCCTTTCACTTAGGGGGAAGGCTGGCCATTATTGGGACTGGTCTTGAACTAAACTTTTCTACTCTTACTGTTATATTCATCATACTCACCTACCTTACAGCTTTTCTATTAATTATGCTTTCTGTCATTGGCTTTTTATGGGTTAAGGCACAAGAATTCAAACTTTTTAAAAACTTTGTTGAAACCAGGATGAAAAAAGCAGAGCAAAGAGCAAAAACCATGAAAAAATGGAGCTGGATCGGCATCGTTGCTTTTGTGTGGATGCCTTTTCCTATGACCGGGGCTATCATGGGTTTTCTCATTGCTAGAGCTGAGGGATACAATTCCCTCACATCCATAATGATCACCATTCCTTCCATGTGGTTTGGGGTAGTTTGCTGGACACTATGGTTTGATGAGCTTTACAAAATAATTGAAAAAATAGGACCTCAATTAACAAGATATGTGACTATTCTCCTGGTTCTACTGCCTCTTCTTTATTATCTATCATCAACACTTATTAAAAAAATCAAAAACCGTGATACATGTGATGAATAATGTTTATTAAGGGGAGAGGGCAAGGGGTGAGGAATCCCCTGTGAGGGCTGAGCGGGCATGGTTCCTCTTTAGAGGAGAGCGAAGCCCGAACCGGGAGAGAGATTCCACGCTGGGGAATCGAGCGGGTGACGAATCCCTTGCCCTTCCCCTTATCTGTCAAATAAACTCTATCATAGTTCTAGAAATGCTTACTGTATTTGGATAAAAAATTTCATTTCTATAAAAAATTTGCATAATAAAAAGGTTATGCCATAATTATGGGTTAATGCCTAAAAGGAGATTGAAGATGGATAGTACCACCTTGTTTGATATCAGCTACGGAGTTTATGTTGTGAGTTCGAAAAAAGGAAAAAAATACAACGGCCAAATAGCTAATGCGGTCATCCAGGTCACCTCAGATCCCCCTAAAATTCTCGTCTGCCTCAGCAAAAATAATCTCACTCATAAATATATTCAACAGAGTAAACTCTTCTCTGTTTCAATCCTAGAGAAAGAGACTCCCTTCAAATTCATCGGTATCTTTGGTTTTAGATCTGGCCGTGACTTAGATAAGTTCAAGGAAATCAGTCACAAAACCACTGACAGGGGCACTCCCTACGTGACTGAGAACACATTGGGTTATTTAGAATGCGAATTGACTGAAACTTTAGATGTCGGCACTCATACCATTTTTGTGGGAAAGCTGGTGGAAGCAGAAAAGCTTAAACAGGGCGAACCTCTCACCTATGCTATTTATCATGAAGTCAAAAAAGGAAAAACTCCTAAAAATGCCCCCACTTATGTTAAACCAAAAAAAACAGAAACAAAGGAAAAATAAACAAAGGAGAGAAAAAGAATGAAGTCTTATCAATGCATGGTATGCGGATACATCTATGACCCGGAGCAAGGGGATCCTGACGGCGGGATTGAACCAGGAACTGCTTTTAAAGACATTCCAGACGATTGGGTTTGTCCGGTTTGCGGTGCTTCAAAGGATGAATTTGAGCCAGTATAACCAACGTCAGGATTAATCAATCAAGTTTATGCTTTAATGATGCAGAAACCCATGCGTTCCACACAGGAGCAAAAGGAGGCGTATAGGCTGCATCAAACCATCCCAGTTCTTCAACGCTTAATCCTGCAAATACAGCCACCGCAATTGGATCTATGAGCTGAGCAGCGTTGCTTTCGCTTACTGCAGAAGCGCCCCATATTCTGCCCGACGACTTATCATAAACAATCTCCACTTCTGATTTTTTTGCCTCTGGATAATATCCTGCTTTATTCATCCGCAAAGCAGAGCCCAATCTTGCGCGAATACCCTCTTTCTCTGCCTCCCCCAGATCTAATCCGGTTTTGGCTAAAGACAACTCAAAAAATTTGAAAATTTGAGTTCCCACTATTCCTGGAAAAAGAATATCTTTTCCTGACAAATTCAGACCAACCACCCTCCCCATACGGTTAGCTGTGGAGCCTAAAGGAAAATAAACATTTCTATCAAGAATCCTGTGGTATATAGAAGCACAATCTCCCGCTGAATAAATATCTTTTTCAGACGTATTTCCTTTCCGATTGATAATCAAGGCCCCGTTATCAAGCTTTTCTAGTTTATTCCTGCAAAATCCGGTGGCAGGTTTAGTTCCCCCTGCAGAAAACACCATATCAAATTCATATGATTTATCTTCTGTTTTCACTGTGAATCCTTTTTTTGTCTTAAGGACCTCTTTAACAGAAGTCTCCCCTGAAAATTTGATTTTTTTCTCTGTTATTTTTTTCTTTACAGCATCCCGAACCAAAGGAGACCAATTCATAGCTGGCTCTGGGAAAATCTCAAAAATATGAATTTCAATTCCTCTTGAATCCAATCCTTCTGCCAATTCAAGGCCGATATTCCCAGCCCCAATAATGGCAGCCCGTCTGGGCTTAAAGTCCTTTATGTACTGGAGAATATCCTTTAAATCTTCTAAATTATTTAAACTGAAAATCCCCTGTTCATCATAATCAATAAAGGGAAGCTTATTCGGGACAGCTCCGGTTACAATAAGCAGTTTCTTATATTTTTCTTTATAAATTCTTCCACTTTTAAGGTCCTTTACTTCAACTGATTTTTCTTCTGGGAAAATATTGATCGCTTCCTTCTGAGTTTCAACTAAGATTCCTCTTTTTTTCTTAATAGTCTCTGGAGTAAAATGTATAAGTTTCTCTGTAGACTCAATATCTCCTGAAATGACATAAGGAATCCCGCAGGCGGCATAGGATATAAT
>DASRVI010000507.1:0-5214 GCA_035655135.1 Acidobacteriota bacterium
GCTGCCTTCCTATAGTAGCCAGGTCTATGATGGAGTTGATGACAGAGCCGTTAGCTGAAACATCTGAATGGACTCTTTCAGAAAAAGCTCTAGACCAAGTAAAAATTCTTTTAAAAGGAAAAGATGCTGTTCTTATTGGACCAGGTATTTCTACTCATGATTCAACGAGCAGACTCATCATGTCTCTTATGCCATCCATAGATGTACCTGCTATCTTAGATGCTGACGCATTAAATATCCTGTCATCTAACCCAGAAGCATTAAAATCAATGTCCTCTCCGGTCGTGATAACCCCTCATCCAGGTGAATTTGCAAGAATGACCCACACTTCCACCAAAGAAGTCGTTGAGAAAAAATTAGACCTTGCTCCTGAATTTTCAAAAAAATACGGAGTCTATTTAGTGCTCAAAGGATATCGAACCATTGTGGCTACTCCAGATGGAAAAATCTTTATAAATCCAACTGGAAATCCAGGTATGGCAACCGGGGGTTCCGGGGATGTTTTAAGTGGAATGATTGCTTCTTTAATCATGCAGGGAGGTGATTTTTTAGAATCTGTCTTAGCTTCTGTGTATGTTCATGGTTTAAGCGGAGATATCGCAGTGAAGGAAAGAGGGGAAAAGTCTCTTCTGGCAGGTGATATCATCAACTTCTTACCCAAAGCAATTATGGACATGGAATCCAGTAAGGACAATCAATCAGTATGATTCATCATTTAAGACAGCTGAGTCAATGACAATCTTTAAGAATTATGTTACCTGGTCTGAAAAGGAAACCATTTTAGCTGCTGAAAAATTAGCCACTCAATTTAAGGGAAATGAAGTAGTTCTTCTAACCGGTGACTTAGGGGCAGGGAAAACTGTATTCACCAAAGGAATCGCTCTAGGATTGGGCCTCAAAGATATAAATCAAGTCTGTTCTCCCTCCTATACAATTTTAAATATATATAAAGCCAAATTTGATATCTATCATCTTGATTTCTACCGGCTTTCCGGAAACGAAACAAAACAAATAGGATGGGAAGATTATATTGATCGAGGCGTGATGGTTGTGGAATGGGCAGAAAAGATTGAATATAAAGGTCCGGCCTTATGGATTATGATTGAAATAGGAGATAAAGAGGAGAGGATTATTGAAATCAGATCTTAGATTTCTGTTTTTTTATCTCCTGAACCAATTTTTGAGTGGAAACTTTAGGGTCCTTAGATCCAAGTATGGCTGAGATCACAGCCACTCCGTCAACTCCAGTTGACATGACTTCAGCCGCGTTTTGGGATTTGATTCCTCCTATAGCTAAAATAGGAATATTTATGTTTTTTCTTATCAATGAAAGCTGTTTGAGACCGATTGGTTTTTTGGCTTTTTGTTTGGACTCAGTATAGAATACAGGCCCCACCCCTAAATAATCAGCACCCTCTGATTCTGCTTTTTTTGCCAGTTCACTGTTGGAGGCGGTCATTCCAATTATTTTGTCTCTCCCCAATATTTCTCTGGCGTAAGGAAGCGGGAGGTCTTTTTGTCCCAGATGCACACCGTCAGCTTGACAAGCTAAAGCAATATCAATACTGTCATTGATAATAAAGGGAATGTTCAAAGGCGACAGAATTTTTTTTATCTTTAAGGCTGTATTCAAAAAAGTCTTGGAATCTGTTTTTTTTGACCTTAATTGAACTAAGGAAACCCCTTGTTCAGCTACTTCTTCAATAACAGAGAAAAAATTGATTTTGGACAAATATTCAGTATCAGCTATCAGGCATAAACTCCAATCAATCAATCTCATTTTTAAAATTATAACAACAGTCATTATTGTTCACAAGTTGAGATTGCTGCGTTATAGCTCGATATCGTCCTGTTTTACCTTTAGTGAAAAATGGAAAAAATCTTGCATCTTGTTGAGAAGAAAATAATAATAAAAGAACCTAGAAAGGAGAGGAAAAAAATGGATATTATAAATGAAATATTGAACTTTATATGGAGCAATCTGTATCTCAGATTTGTTCTGATTATGGTTCTGACTGTTATTGCGGCTTGGCTGGCCAGAATCATTTTGAAAAAGTTTCTCAAACCATTGACCAAGAAAACCAACACAAAAATAGATGACCTGATTGTGAAAAATCTGGGTTCAATGATTTTTTATGTGGTTATCGCCATTGGCTTGAAAGTCAGTTTATCTTATGTTTCTCTGGAATCCATCTATTACCATAGTATGGTTGAGACAATTCTAATCGTTGTTATAACCCTACTCATTCTAAAGATCGTGAATGACCTGGCCACTCACTGGAAAGAAGATTGGGCTGCCAAGACCGCCTCCACAGCTGATGATCGGTTGATTCCTTTAATAGAAAAAATAATCAAAGTTATTATAGTGGCCTTGGCTGTTATCTTTATTTTTGATTCCTGGGAGATTGATATAAGCCCCTTACTGGCAACTGCAGGGATCGCTGGCATTGCCATAAGTTTGGCTGTTAAAGATTCTTTAGCTAATGTTTTAGGAGGTCTTCAGCTTGTTCTTGATAAGACATTCAAAGTAGGGGACAAGGTCAAGCTAGAATCCGGTGAATTAGGTGTCATTCTTGATATAGGTCTTCGAAGCACCAAATTAAGAACCTATGACAATGAGGTGATTTATATTCCCAATGGTTATCTGGCTAATGCTAAAATAAAAAACTATACCGTTCCTGACCTTAAACTCAGGGTCAATGTTGAATTTGGAGTGGCTTATGGTTCTGATACCGATAAAGTGAGGGACGTGGTGGTGAATACATTAAAAAAAATGGATAAAGTGTTGGAAAATCCAGAACCAGCTGTACAGTTTTTAAACATGTCTGATTTTTCTTTGGATTTTATTGCCAGAGCTTGGGTGGAAGACTATTTAGATGCCTATTCCATGAAGCTCAATATGACAGATGAAATTTATAAGGCTCTTAATAGGGAAGGAATCAGCATTCCCTTTCCAACTCATACGGTATACACCAAAAAAATGGATGAAAAATAGATTAATTTTCAGGAGGATTTTATGCTTGAACGTGTAAAGAAAAAAATAATCGAAGTCAAAGATTTTCCAAAGCAAGGAATTGGCTTTAAAGATGTGACGCCCATAATCGAAGACCCTGAATGTTTTAAATTTATTGTGGATGAAATTTCTGAATTGGCTAAAGACAAGAAAGCCGAAAAAATAGTGAGCATAGAATCAAGAGGCTTTATATTTGGGGGGCCTGTGGCTTATAAATTATCTTTAGGGATGTCAGTGATTAGAAAGAAAGGGAAACTCCCAAGAGAGTGCATTTCTGTGAGAGCTCCTAATGAGTATGCTGTTGAATATTTTGAAATACATAAAGATAGCGTGAAGCCTGGAGAAAAAGTATTGATCATTGATGACCTTATTGCAACTGGCTCTTCTTCCATAAGTGCCATAGACCTTATAAAAAAATTAGGAGGTCGTGTGGTAGGATTTGTTGCTCTGGTAGAGCTTTCATTTCTAAAGGGAAAACAGGCTATAGAGAACGCTCATCCTGATATTGATATAATGACTCTTATTAAATTTTAAAGGGGAGCCAAAAGTGGATCGTTTTCTAAACCGTTTTTTTAAGCTTAAGGAAAACAACACCACTTTAAAAACAGAAGCAGCGGGTGGATTGACTACTTTTATGACTATGTCCTATATCATATTTCTTCAGCCCGCGGTTTTGGCTGCTGCTGGTATGGATAACGGTGCGGTTATGGTTGCTACTTGTTTATCTGCGGCTCTAGCTACTCTTTTAATGGGACTTTTAGCCAATTATCCCATTGCTCTGGCTCCGGCTGTGGGACACAATATTTTTTTTGCTGTGATTGTATGCGGTACTATGGGTTATTCATGGCAGGTGGCTTTGGGAGCGGTTTTTATATCCGGCAGTATCTTTCTCATTCTTTCCATCATAGGAGTATGGGGTAAATTAGTGGAAGCTGTTCCTAATTCCCTAAAATATGGAATCGCGGTTGGCATTGGCCTTTTGATATCTTTAGTCGGATTAGAATACGGTGGATTGGTGGTGGACACACCGGATGTGTTGGTCGGTTTAGGAGATTTAACGGACAAGGCGGTTCTTTTATCCTTATTCGGCGTTCTTTTCATAGCTGTACTTATGGCTGTAAAAGTCAGAGGAGCTGTGCTCATAGGAATATTAGCCACAGCCTTTGCCGGAATTCCTTTGGGAGTGGTCAAGTATCAAGGAATCATCTCTTCTCCTCCCAGCCTCCATCCCACTTTATTCAAATTGGATATAATAGGAGCGTTGAGTACAGGTTTGATCACAGTGGTGTTTGTTTTTTTCTTCTTAGATCTTTTTGACACTATAGGCACTTTGATTGGGATAAGTAGCCAAGCAGGATTCTTAAAAGACGGTAAACTTCCTAAAGCCAATAAAGCTATGTTTTCAGATGCTGTCGGAACTGTCAGCGGGGCTCTTTTAGGAACCTCCACGGTCACCAGTTATATTGAAAGCGCCTCTGGAATATCCCAGGGAAGTCGGACAGGATTGTCCAATGTTTTCACCTCTGTTCTTTTTATCATCGCGCTCTTTTTCTCTCCTTTAGCCCGGATGATCGGAGGTCAATATATATCAGATGGAGTGATGATGCGACCTGTGATAGCCCCTCCTTTGATCATCGTTGGATTTTTAATGATGAGGTGCGTTAAAAATATAGAATGGTCGGATATCACAGAAGCTATTCCTGCTTTTTTAGCCATCATTATCATGCCTTTGACGCTGAGCATTACAGAGGGAATTGCGTTTGGTTTTATTGCTTACTCTGTTTTGAAACTGGTGTCAGGAAAAGGGAAGCAGGTTCACTGGCTTATCTATCTTTTTTCAGTGCTCTTCATCATCCGATACATCATCTCCTAATTCTGGTAATTCACGAGCCGATTTCACTGCATCTGCTTCGTTACAAGACATTCGCAGTGAAGGACCACGGCTTCATGTCTCATGCCTTTCATCTACAGCAAACTCGGCTCGTGAATTACCAGGATTAAGTTTTTGCAGTGCGTTGTCAATGAATGAAATATCCAATCTTGATTGTTCACGGATCGATATGGCTACATTAGTTTTGATCTTATTTTAATTCAAAAGTAACAGTGACGGTGAAAATAACGGGCCGGGGACGGCCGTTAATGACCATGGGCTCATAGACCCATTGACGAACCGCATCTTTGGCAGCCTGGTCCAGGAGAGG
>DASRVI010000508.1:0-3818 GCA_035655135.1 Acidobacteriota bacterium
TGAAGATGATAAATTCAGTAAGGAAGATGAAGAAAAAGTAAAAAAGAGACTTAAAGCACTTGGTTACATGGATTGAATGAAAGACAGTTCATTGGAACTGAGAATAAGGGAATAAGACATGAAAATAGGTGTTATTGGAACCGGTTATGTTGGTTTGGTCACAGCCGTGGGTCTTGCTGATTTAGGTCATCATGTCATTGGTACGGACAAGATCACAGAAAAGATTGAAAAAGCAACTCAAGGAATCGTTCCGATTTATGAGCCAGGTCTTGAAGAATTATTAAAGAAAAATCTCAATAAAGGAAACCTGAGTTTTAATTCTGACCTTGAGGAAACCATAAAGACCTCGGATGTGCTTTTTGTGTGTGTGAACACGCCCCAGAGAAAAGACGGAAGTGCGGATATGACATATGTGGAGGGAGTTTCGCGCTGTATTGCAGAAAATCTAAATGGATATAAGCTGGTAATAGAAAAAAGCACTGTTCCAGTCAGAACTTCTTCCTGGATAAAACGCACTATAACTCTTTATAAGAACGGTGAATATTCCTTTGATGTGGCTTCCAATCCTGAGTTTTTAAGGGAAGGTTCTGCGGTCTCGGATTTTCTCAACCCTGACCGTATTGTCATAGGAGTGGAATCTGAAAAAGCAAAAAATATTCTGTTGAAAATTTATGAAAAGTATAAGGACAAGATTCATATCACCAATATTGACACAGCTGAACTTATAAAGCATGCTTCCAATTCTTTTCTTGCCATGAAGATATCTTTTATAAATCTTATTTCTGACTTATGCGAAAAAACAGATGCGGACGTAGAGCTTGTGGCTAAGGGGATGGGACTGGATTCTCGAATAGGGAAACAATTCTTAAGAGCTGGTTTGGGATATGGCGGCTCCTGTTTTCCTAAAGATGTTAGAGCCCTGGTCAAAATAGGAGAGGACCTGGGAATTGACATGAGAATACTGAAAGAAGTTGACCGGATCAATACAGCACGAATAGATATATTCATCAATAAATTAAAAGATGCTTTGTGGATATTAAAAAACAAAAAATTAGCTGTTCTTGGCTTGGCGTTTAAACCGAGGACAGACGATATACGAAACGCTCCTAGTGTTGATATCATAAAAAAACTTTTAGAGGAAGGAGCCAATCTTTCCTTGTATGACCCAGAAGCAGCTGAAAAAGTAAAAAAGCTATTTCCAGAGAAGGAACCTAATGTCCAGTATGCTGAATCTGCTTATGGAGCCTTAAAGGGTGCCAATGCCGCCCTGTTTATCACTGAGTGGGACGAGTTTTCAAGATTGGATCTGGATAAGGTCAAGAAATCAATGGCGAATCCCATTATTATAGACGGCCGTAATATATTTGATCCTAAGGAAGTGAGAGCCAGGGGTTTTGAGTATTACTCCATCGGAAGAAAATAATTAATTCATAAAATCTGTTGAAATTCAGGTATGGCTTAGCTCTCGGATAGATTTTTAACGCCATTCTCCTTCGTTTTTCTTGGCGCCTGCGTAACTCCCCCCGTCCGTGGGTCAAACATACTCGGCGCCCAGCTTCGCCGGGTTCCCTCGAAAAGCCTCATCCGAAGGCTAAATCTATCATGTCGCTGCAGCCATACCTGAATTTCATAATGCTTGCGGTTCTCTTGATGAAATATAAATAAGATTTATTAATATGGCTTATTCTCGAGTTGAGATTGCGGGAGATGCGAGGCACGAGGCATGAAGCCGTGGTCCTTCACTGCGAATGCCTCGTAACGAAGCAGATGCCGTGAGATCAGCTCGCCTGAAAGGTAAAAAAACGCCGATAATAGGATAGAAAAGAAAACTGAGGCGGAGTGTTGTTATTAGTGTCACGGATAGATTTAAAGAGAATCATGATATAGTTTTTTGTATATTAAGTATCGGCGGTTTTTTATGAATATGCCATATTAGCAGATTCTGGGAAGTAGCTCTGACGTCAATGGCTCCAGGAGCCTTAATCCTCCTGAGAGTGTTGAGAGCAGCAGTTCTCCGGGTTTGCCTGTTTTATCATCAATCTTTCCAATGATCTCAGCTTTTTTCCCTTTTTTATTATTCCTTATTTCACTCAAGACTGCCTCTGCTTTTTCTTCAGCCACAACCAGTAAAGCTCTTCCTTCGCATGCCAAATACAAAGGATCGATACCTAAGAGTTCACTGGCTGCTTGAACAGGGGAAGAAAGGGGTATTTTATCTTCTTCAATGATGATGGAATAAGGTAGTTTATCAGAAAGCTCAGTAAGCACTGTGGCCAGTCCGCCTCTGGTGACATCGCGCATCCATAAGGGGCCTTTTTTCCATAAAGGGAGGAGATAATTTAAAGGAGCGCAGTCACTATGCGCATTTGTTTCTATTCCAAACTCTTCTCTTGCCAGCATAATAGCCAGGCTGTGTTCTCCAAGTGTCCCTGTAGCAATAATTTTATCTCCGGGCCTGATTTTTTGAGGGGATGGCCTGGCAATCACAGATCCCACTCCTGCGGTGTTGATAAAGATTTTATCACCCTGTCCCTGTTTCACAACTTTTGTGTCTCCCGTGGTTATAAGGACTTCTGCCTCCTCAGCCGCATTTTTGACGGATTTGAGTATTTTTTTTATGGAATCCAATTCAAGTCCTTCTTCTATAATCAGGGAAAGAGAAAGGAATTCAGGTTTAACCCCAGAGACAACCAAATCATTAACTGTTCCGTTTACACTCAAAGATCCAATATCACCACCAGGGAAGAAAATGGGGTCAACCACATAACTATCTGTGGTAAAACCTATGTTGTTGGGAAGGAGAGCTGAATCAGCCAGCTCATTCAGAAAAGGATTGCTGAATGTATTGACAATATACTTATCTATGAAATCGCGCATCAGTTTTCCGCCGCTTCCCATTTCCAGACTAATCTTATTCATCATGGCCTCCTTTATTCAATCCCTATCTCTATCTTCATACTTAAAATAAGCCAGACAAGCTCCTTCATAAGACACCATGCATGGCCCCTGGGGAGAATCGGGTGTGCACTGATTTGAATAAAGGGGACAGTCAGGAGGGGATATGATTCCTTGAAGAACATCTCCGCACCGACATCCAGGGAGATCTTGGCTTTTAGCTTTAATATTGAGCTTGTATTTGAGTTCAGCATCAAAAGATTTGTATTCATGTTTAAGCTTTAACCCACTGTTTGGAATCAGCCCGAGTCCACGCCAATGGCTGTGCTTTTTTTGGAACATCTCCCCCATAACTTTGACAGCAGCTGGATTTCCGTTTGGTTTAACCACTCGAGTGTATGTGTTATCTACTTTTGGTTTTGATTTTATTATCTGGCTTTGAATAGAAGAAATAGACATGAGGATATCTCCAGGCTCAAATCCCGTGATAGCGCCTGGAATAGAATATTTTTCTGGAATGAAATGATAGGGATAAGCGCCGATAATGGCACTCACATGTCCGGGATAGAGAAATCCCTGGATCTGATTCTCTTTAGATTCCACTATGGCTTTAAGTGGAGGAGGGATCAGCCATAGAGCTGAAAGAAGAGAGAAATTTTTTAGATTGTTCTGCGCAGCATATTTGAGAGTGACTGCAATGGCAGGAATAGTGGTTTCAAATCCTACTCCAAAAATCACCACATCTTTATCTGGATTATTTTTAGCCGTGTTTAGACTTTCAAAAGGGGAATAAACGATTTTCACCTGTGAGCCTTTTTTAGGTACTGTGGTTTGAATAGAGCCTTTTCTTGTAGGGACCCGGGTCATATCTCCAAAAGTGGTCAATATGAAGTTTTTATTTTCTGTGACCAGCTTAATAGCAG
>DASRVI010000509.1:0-3078 GCA_035655135.1 Acidobacteriota bacterium
AAAACTGGATTATTCACGAGTCGAGGTTGCGGTAGTTGCAAGGCGCAGGGTGTGAAGCTGTGGTCCTTCACCGCAAAACAGTAAATTTTGAATGGTGAATTGAAAATCGCATATAAATCGGAAATGAACCTTAAAAATAATTAGAATCCCAAGCCTTCTGAAATTTGGGTGTTGCTGAAGCGACATTAAAGATTTAGCCTTCAGAGCGCTGTGTTTGAGGGAACTCGGCAGAGCCGAGCTTCGAGCATGTTTGACCCACGGACGGGGGGAGTTGCGCAGAAGCCGAAAACACAGTTCGAGGAATGGCGTTAAAAATCTTTAGCGAGCACAAGCAATATCCAAATTTCACTATATTTTATGAATAATCCAGTTTGATTGACTTGATTTAATAGTTTTGTTATAAATATCCAAAGGGCCTATAGCTCAGCGGCCAGAGCCACCGGCTCATAACCGGTCGGTCCCAGGTTCGAATCCTGGTAGGCCCATTTTCTCGAGAGGAAAAGATGTGGCTAATAGTTTTAAATACTTAATCAAACTTCAAAGTCTAGATGAAAAAATCAAAGATATCTCTCTTTTCCTCGAAAAAACTCCCGCCCAAATAAACGAGATTGACAGAAAGATTGAACAAAGCTTCTCGGAAGTCGAAAAACATAAAGAAAGGCTGGTCCAAAACCAAAAAAGACGAAGAGAACTTGATTCTGAGGTTGAGGACATAAAAACAAAGATAGCCAAGTTTCAGCGCCAGCTCAACGATGTCAAGACCAATAAAGAATACCAATCTCTTTTAAAAGAAATCGAAGAGGCAAAAAATAAAGTGGAAAATCTGGAAGAGGAAATAATAAGCGAGATGTTGGCCTCAGATGACATTGAGCAAGAGATCAAGGAAGCCAAATTAAAAGCAAAACAAGATGAGGAGAAACTCTCCAAAGAAAAGGAAGAACTCATAAAAGAAAGCAGAGAAATGGAAGAAAAAAAGCAACTTCTTGTTGAAGAAAAAAAAGAAGTGGAACCTCAGATCCCGGATGACCAGTTAAATCTTTATAAAAGCATATATAAAAGTAACAGCGGCATAGCCCTGTCCCCTGTGACTGATGATTTCTGTTCTATATGTCAAATACGAATCCGCCCTCAAATTATCAATGAATTAAAAGAAGGCAACGAAATCATATTGTGTGAAAACTGTGGCCGGATACTCTATTGGAAAGATCCATCCTGATAAAGCTTGTCTATCTTGTCTTTGTATTTATCTTCAACAATATTTCTTCTTACTTTCAGTGAAGGAGTCAATTCTCCTTTCTCTATTTCAAAATCCCCGTCCAGTAGAATTATCTTTTTGACTCTTTCATAAGTTGCAAAATTCGCTGAATATCTATCAATCTCTGACATCATAAAGTTTATGATTTTTTCATTTTCTACCAGATCTTTTAGCGATTTATATTCAATACCGCTGGCTTTGGCATACTCTTCCAGTTTTTCAAAAGTAGGAACAATCAAAGCAGAAATAAACCTTTTTTTGTCTCCTATGATAACAACATTTGATATGAAAGGATTTGTTTTCAACTGATTCTCTATCATCTGTGGAGCTATGTTTTTCCCTCCAGCTGTCACGATAATATCCTTTTTTCTATCTGTAATGTAAAGAAAACTATCTTCATCCAAGTATCCAATATCTCCTGTATGAAGCCAACCTTGTTTTAGAACTTCTTCTGTTTCTTCCTCCGCTTTATAATAACCCTTCATAATGTTAGGACCCTTGGCTAAGATTTCTCCATCGTCTGCTATCTTAACAGTGACTCCGGGAATAGGTTTCCCTACAGATCCAAATTTGAGTTCTTCAAGAGTGTTCACAGCAATAACAGGAGAGCTCTCTGTCAATCCATATCCTTCTAAAACAACCAAACCCATCCCGTAAAAAAATTCAGCAATATCTTTGGAAAGTGGAGCGCCTCCAGAGACAAAAAACCTCACTCTCCCCCCTGTTCGACTAACTATTTTGGAAAAAACAAGCTTTTCAGCGACATTTCTTCTAAAACTCAGCCACTTTGGAATCTTTTCTTTATTTAATTCCTTTTGTGCGTACTGCTTACCTATTTTAATACTCCAAAAAAATATTTTTCTCTTTAAGGCTGAACCTTCAAGAACATTATCCATGACCTTCGCGTAAATTTTTTCAAATACCCTAGGGACACTGACCATTATATGCGGTTTTACCTCTAAAAGATTTTCAGCCACAGTTTCAATGCTCTCAGCATAGGCAATAGAACAACCTTTGTATAAATAGGTGAAAGTCACCATCCGTTCTAACACATGGGATAATGGGAGAAAGGAAAGAACAGTGTCCTTAGCCGTGAATTCAATGATACTCGCGGTAGCTAGACTGTTGCTTATAAAATTGGAATGAGTGAGCATCACCCCTTTAGGAGTGCCTGTGGTGCCCGAAGTATAGATAATCGAAGCGATATCTTCAGCCTCAATTTTAGAAGCTGTTTTTTCGAACAATTCAGGTTCTTTCTCAAATAACTTTTTTCCTCTCTCAGTCACCTCTGATAAAAGCACAGTTCCTTCTGGAGCTTTAGCTCCCATAACTATAAAATTTTCGACCTTATTCAATTTATCTTTAACAAAATTCACTTTTTCCCAAAGAGAAAGATCAGAACAAAAAACGGCTTTGGCGTCTGAATTGTTTATTACGTATTTGATTTGCTCTGGAACAAGAGAAGTATATATAGGAACTGTAATGCCTCCCAAACATATGTGGGCAAGATCTGTTATCACCCATTCCGGACAGTTCTCAGCTAAAATAACAAGTTTGTCTCCTTTTTTTAATCCCAATTCCTGAAGACCTAAGGAGAGATGAATCACTCTGTTTTTAAATTCTTCTGTAGATATAGGTTTGTATTCTCCTTCTTCTTTATAAAGCATCATATCCGGTTTAGGATAGGCTTTGATGGTATTGAGAAACATCTGTGCTAATGTGTCCATTATATATTCCTCCTCCGAACTTTGGCTCAATTCTATTTTTTATCGCATAAAAAAGTCAAGTAATAAATTCAGATGTGGCCGTCGCTCCGTTCGGAT
>DASRVI010000510.1:0-3388 GCA_035655135.1 Acidobacteriota bacterium
CTATTATTGTGATCATTGGGGGCACAGCAGTCATCGGAAGCTATGTGTTTGGATTTATAGCTCAGCCTGGAAGCGGAAACGCTCTCTGGGGAGGGGTGCCGAGCTGGCTCCGTCCTTTTTACACCATCTCCATGGGAATCTCAGTTTTGGGCTTTTTTGCCTTTATCACCTTTATCCTTTTCCAAATAAATCCGGCTCAAGTCCAGATCGCCTACCGGTTTGACTTCAGCTTATTTTATATCATCTTTCTAGGAATCCTCATCCCCTCTGCTTTATGGATGCCGCTCACACAAATGATGACCTACCATCCCAACAAAATTCTTTGGTTAGAAATACGCCTGGTCCTTGTGGTGGTAGGGATCTCCTCCTGTGCTTTAGTATGGGCTCTGCTCACTCTCCAAACTCGAGAACCCAATCTTCACTATTGGCTAGCTGTTGCTGGGAGTGTTTACTTTGCTTTTCATACAGCAATTCTGGATATGATTCTGTGGCCAGCCCTGTTTAAGGTTCCCACTTAAAATATTAAAAGCAAATATTAAATCTGAAATAAATTTTTTCGTATTTTTGTTTATCCCACAAAAGGAAGCGTGGATATTCCGTAAGGCATGACCAGCACCTGGGCATCTCTTCCTTTTTTATCCAGAGCCAGAGAAAGGGCCTCATCAACTGATTCGAAATTTTTAAAAAATAATTTATCTTCAATATCTTCAGACAAGTCAGACACCAAAAATATTTCTGTATTGAGATGAATATGCGCGATTCGGGACGCCACATGTCTTCCCTGAACAAACCTTGTTTTCAATTCATTCACCAACTCGTGAGGACTTTTTCCCTCGTCAAACACCTGCGCAAAAGGTTTAATCCCAAGTCCATCACGGCACTGACCCACGGTTATAAGAATGCCTCCATCCTTGAGTGCTGGGAGTGCATGTTCCATGGCTTTATGCGTCTGGTACAGGTCAATGTCTCTGGGAAATCCCCCTGGAGATACCACCACAATATCAGCCTTATCCTGGACATAATCCCTTGATATCTGGTCTAAAAAAGAGGCTCCTTGTCTGTGAGCTTTGGTGACATCCCCGGCCACTGCTTTAATCACTTGCTTTTCAGGATTTAAAACAACATTCACCATAAAATCGACCCCTACTTTTTGAGCTATCTCCTCAAGTTCTTCTCTGATAGGATTTCCTCTGATCTCACCGGGTCTGGCTCCGGGGGCGAGAAATTTCTTGTGATTCTGCTCTATGGTCTGGCGGCTGCACACTCCAGGCGCTAAAGCTTTGGCGCCTCCGCTGAAGCCTGCATAATAATGATATTCAATATTGCCGGTGGCTGTCACAAACGAGGCCTCCACTACTTCCTTAAACACTTCAATAGGAGTTCCCTGTTTGGTTTCTCCTAGATGAATACATTTCGCAGGGTCATGCTCGATGCATCTGAATCGGGAATAGATAGATTTCCCTAATAAAGCTTTTTTTTCGTCTTCAGTTTGATTTCTGTGAATCCCCAATCCAAAAACAATGGTGATTTTTTGGGATGGCACTCCAGCTTCATTTAATTCTTTTAAAACAGGAGGCAAAATAAGATTTGAAGGAGAAGGACGGGAGATATCGCTCACTAAAATGACAACTGTGTCCTTGGAAGAAACCAGCTCTTTGAGTCTGGGAGAACCTACGGGATGATGGAGGGCTCGTTCAATTTCTTTTTCAGGATTTTTCACACCGGAAATCCGCTGGGGCCTTAACGTTCCTAAATAATTTTTATCAGGGATGAATACATTTCTTTCTTCATTACCGTATTTGAGGCTTAATCTCATTTGTTTAATTCTTTTTTTTAATCTTTTTAAATATTATACAGAAAACTGTACTGATTTCTATTTAACTATTTAAAGCTAGAGTGAGAACGAAAAAAAACTTGACATCCTCCTTTTATAGGACTATATTAGTCCTATAAAATAAATCTAGATGGAAAAATGGATATTATAAGAAGAAATACAGATTATGCTCTGCGTCTTGGACTTAACCTGGCTCAGAGATACGGTCAAAAAGCAGTATCTGCGCGCATTCTTTCTGAAGAAGAAAAGGTATCTTATCAACTCACCTGTAAACTTCTGCAGAAACTTCACCAGTCAGGACTGGCTGGGAGTCAAATGGGCCCCCAAGGCGGGTACTTTCTGGCTCATCCTCCAAACGAGACGACTTTGTCTTCCATTGTCCAGGCCATCCAAGGGCCCTTGAGTATAAACCGCTGTCTATTTGAAAAAAAAATCTGTCCCAAACAACCTGACTGTCCCATAAGCAAAAAGCTTGCAGAGCTTCAGGATAGTGTTGAATCCTTTTTAAACAACACCACCTTGGGTGATTTGTATTAAATGTGTAAAAACGCTAAAAAGGAAAGGAAAATTTCATGAGACGTCAAATCATACAAATCGATGAAAAAAAGTGCAACGGTTGTGGACAATGTGTCCCCAACTGTCCGGAAGGAGCGTTGCAAGTTATAGATGGAAAAGCGCGGTTGGTGAGCGATCTTTTCTGTGATGGTCTAGGGGCATGCATCGACGAGTGTCCGGAAGGAGCCATCACTGTTATCCAAAGAGAAGCTGAACCCTATGATGAGTTCAGAGTTATGGAGAATATCATCAAGGCAGGCCCCAATACCATAAAAGCACATTTGAAACATTTAAAAGACCACAACCAAAATGAATACTATGCTCAAGCAGTTGAAATTCTCAGGCAAAAAGGAATATCGGTCCCGGAAGAAGAAGAACCTGACTGTATCTCAGAAGGGTGTCCCGGCCTCAAAGCTCAACATATCGAACCTGAGCCCTCTTCACACAAAGCCAGTCCCATTGAAATGAAATCAGAACTGCGTCAATGGCCGATCCAGCTTCATCTTTTAAACCCGGATGCTCCCTATCTCGAAAACGCAGAACTACTCATATCTGCGGACTGCACTCCCTTTGCGTTTGCCAACTTTCATCAGCGGTTCTTAAAAGGAAAAATTGTGATCAATCTGTGCCCAAAACTGGATAAAGGGATTGACCGGTACATTGAAAAATTAACCCAGATATTCAAAACCAAAAACATTCGCTCCATCCATATCGTGCGCATGGAGGTTCCCTGCTGTGGAGGAATTGAATTTATCGTGAACAAGGCTTTAGAAAAATCAGGGAAATCCCTTGATATGAAGCGAAGCATTATCACCATCCAAGGCCAGATCAATCAAGGAGCAGTCACATGACCATTAAAAACCATGAGTTTAAAGAAAAAAGCCAGGTATTAAGAAATGCTGTGGAGTATTCAAAAGGATCGGTGGTCAGCAAAACCATCATTGATAAAAAAAGCGGAACAGTCACGCTGTTCGCATTTGACGAAGGTCAGAATTTAAG